>JAQWAM010000152.1 GCA_028707675.1 Kiritimatiellia bacterium
CGCGAAGCTGATCACGCTCAGGTCGGCTTTGTAAACGTAGGGACAGTATGCCGCGTAGTTCATGTCCTTGAGCACTTCGGCGGAAGAGACGTTGCCTTTGACCACGCCCTTCTGCAGCGCGTCCGGCACGTCGGACTGCGGCATGGCCACCGGCGACGCGCCCAGGCGTTTGAGCACTTCCGCGCCGGTGCCCGAAGAGCGCAACGGCATGTTTTTGAGGTCTTCGAGTGTCTTGACCTCTTTGGCGCTCATCACTACGGCCGGCGGGCAGGTGAAGACCGTCAGTACCTTGACCTTCTCGAACTCGGCGGGCTTCATGGCGTCCAGCAGGCCAGCGAGGATCACGCTGGCGGTTTTGGCGCTGTCGAAAAAGTGCGGAAGGTCCATGCCTTCGGAAACCGGGAAGCGTCCGGGCTGGTAGCTCATCGCGAAGTTTCCGATGTCTGCTGTGCCGGCGATGACGCCGTCGAAGATGTCGCGCGCGCCCAGCAGGGTGCCGCCGGGGAAGGTGTTGATCTTGACTTTGCCGTCGGTGCGCTGCTCGACCTCCTCGCGCCAGCGCTCCATCTGAACACAGGGGAAGGTCGAAGCCGGCGGAAAGTTCGCGTAATTCAGCGTGATTACCGCAGCCGCCCGGCCGCCGGAGGTCTCTTTTTTCCCGCACCCGCAAAGCGCCGCGCAGACGCAAACGGTTGTCAGGGGTATCAGTGTTGTGCGCATAAACTTCTCCTGTTTCTTTTGACAGTAACGGATGATAGCTTATGCGGGTCCGGACGGCAACCATATTTTTGCTGATTACATAATATATTTTCATTTCGGCGCTGCCTTTTTGCGCTTCAGGCTGAAAAACTTGGAATAGTCCGCAGAGAATGCGCTTGCCGGACGGATCGTTAGGGGGTACACTGCAAAGCAAGGGTCGATTGACAGGGGCGCACTCCGCCTCGTGACAGACCCGAACCATAGAAAAGGCGTGAATCATGAACGGAGACAACAGACGTAGAGGCAACGGGCATGTTTCCCATGATGTTCGCACTGGCTTTGGGTCTGCTGATGCTGGTGTCGATGTGGCACGGCCGCGTGACGGGACGGGGAAATTCATTCGTTTGTGGCATATGCGTGTTGCTGGGGAAGCAGACGGGATGTCCGTGAATACGGTTTGGGGGAGTGAGCATGCTACGTCGTGATTTCTTGAAAATGGCCGCGGGAAGTGCGGCGATCCCGCTGTTTTCCATCGGGGGGCAGGTTTCAGGACGGGAAAAAATCCGGCTGGGCCTGATCGGATGCGGCGGGCGGATGGGACTCAGTATCGGTTACGGCATCTTGAACAACATCTGCGGTCCTGACGAGGAGATCGTCTGCATGGCCGAGCCGGACCCTAGCCATTGGGACAGGGTTCGCGCCGTAGTGAAGCATCATCAGCCGACGACCGACAGCTCGAAGATCCAGGCATTTTATGATTACCGCGAGATGCTGGAAAAGAGGGGAGGCGAGATCGACGCCGTCGCGATCGCGACGCCGAACCACCACCACGCTCCCGCCGCGATCCTCGCGATGGCAAAGGGCCTGCACGTCTACGTCGAGAAGCCGATGGCTCTCACGATCGACGAGGTGCGTCTCATGCACGCGGCGCAAAAGAAGTCGGGAGTCGCAACGCAGGTCGGCAACCATGGCCACAGTGACGAGGGCATGCGCCGCCTCGTGGAGTACATTCATAGCGGCGCGCTCGGGCAGATCCATGACGTGTGGGCGTTCGATGATCGCTTGAACGCGATGATGTACCGTCCGCCGAAGTCTGAGCCGCCGAATGGCATGGACTGGGACGCCTGGTGCGGGCCCGCGCCGTTGTGCGATTATTACGCGCCGACCGCGGACCATAACGGTATGCATCCGCATGACTGGCACTCGTGGATCGGCTATGGAAACGGCGCGATCGGCAACATGGGCACTCATATCCTCGACCCCGCATTCTGGTCGCTGCGCCTCGGCGCGGTCCATCCCGTGAGTGTGGAGGCCACCGATCTCAAGTGGGGAGTGGAGGGAAGTTGGACATGGCGCAACACGATTCACTGGCGTTTCCCCGCGCGCAAAGGCATGGACGCGGTGACGCTGCACTGGTACGACGGCGTGAAGGACGGCATCCCGTACGACAAGGCGCATGTCAACAAGACGGGCATCTGTCTGAAGCGCGACTACCAGAACCTGCCGCCGATCATCGAGGAACTCGAGAAGAAGCACGGACAAAACCTGGGCTGCCTCGGCACAGTGTACGTGGGCGAGAAGGGCGTCATGGCTATCGGCCCGCACGGCGACGGGCTCCAGTTCGTGCCGAACGATCTCAGGACGAAACTGCCGAGTCCACCGAAGACGATCCCGCGCGAGAAGGGCATGAACCATCAGCAGGATTGGCTGCGCGCGATCCGCGATCCGAACCGCTCGGCCGGCTGCAATTTCGATTATTCCGCTCCGCTCGCCACGACGGTGCTCCTCGGCAACGTGGCGGCCCGCGCGGGACTCAAAATACTGGAGTGGAACGGCACGGCGGTTACGAACGACGAGAGCGCCAACGCGTTCCTCAAGACATCGTATCGGCCCGGCTGGGAGATCAAGGGGTAAAGAACGCTCAACGTACAACGCTTAACGCTCAAGTTATGAGTGAGAGGGCGGAGCACTAAGTCTTTTACAGGAAATGGAAGATCATGCAGAGAAGGGATTTTTTGTCATTGGGGTTGGCGAGTGCGGCGCTGGCGGGATGCGCGACCGGGGCGCCCAAGAAGGTGGCCGCCGACGTGGCGAAAACGGACGGCGGCGGTGACAAGCGGATGCGCGGACCGTTTCCGATCCTCTCCACGCCGTATCACGAGGACGGCAGCGTGGATTACGAGTCGCTCAAACGCGGCGTGCGCTTCACGGCGGACGGCGGGTGTCCGGGCGTGACCTGGTGTCAGTCGAACGACGCGGTCGACCTGCTGACCTTCGAAGAGAAGGTGAAGGGGTATGAGGCGTGCGCCGAGGCGATGCAAGGCGTCGCCTGCATTATGACGTTCGGCTGCAACGGCGTGGACACGGCTCAGATGATCCGCGAGACCGAGGCCGTCGAGAAGATCGCCAAGAAGTACCCGCGAACAAACATCGCGATCATCACGCGTCCGCCGAGCGCGGGCAAGACGCTTGACGACGTGCGCGCCTACTTCGGGGCGCAGGCCAAGGTGGCGCAGCGTCCGGTTATCATCCAGACGGTCGTGAACAACACGTGCCCGTCCCCGACGGTCGAGATGCTGATCGACCTCGCGCGTAAGCACCCGTCGATTTACGGTTACATCAAAGAGGAGTCGGGTGGCGCGAAGGCGAACGAAAACATGATCAGGGAGAACGCCGCGAAGCCGGTCATCCACACGGTGTTCAGCGCGTGGGGCGGCTGGCAGTGGCTCTACCAGAGCCGTCGCTGCGGGTCGGAGGGACTCATCACGGAACGTTGCGCGTACTCGCCGCTGCTCGGTTACATCTGGGAACAGATGGAGAACAACGACCGCTACGGCAAACTGACGCTCGCTTACGCCTTGTTCCGCCTTCTGATCGACCAGCGCGACTTCCCCGGCGGCCTGCGCGGGTACTCGCTCTACTATCTCCAGCGGCAGGGCGTGTTCAAGACCACCGTGTCGCGCGTCTACCTCAAGGCCGAGAAAAAGGAGCAAGGCATGGTGGCGGTCGGCGACAGCACGAAGTGGAAACTCGAAAATTTCAAGCTCACTGACCGCCAGAAGGCCGAGCTCGACGAGTGCTATGATGACATGCTCCGCTTCGTGAAAGAAAACAATCGCAACTAATTGCAAGCCCGCCCGATACGGGAAAACGCGAAGTTTGGGATTGAAGCGGGTGGCATACTGTCTTATCATCACATTCTGAATTGCGATCTTCTTTGCGGCTCGCAGCCGCGTTTAATGTTGAAGAAGTTTCGCATAATGAAAAGGAGGATGCGCGATGTCGAGAAATGTCACTCTGTTCACAGGCCAGTGGGCTGACCTGCCTTTCAAAAAAATATGCGCCACAGCCAAAGATTTTGGTTATGACGGTCTGGAAATTTGTTGCTGGGGTGACCACATCGAGCTGGACAAGGCGGCCAAAAGCAAGGCGTACTGCGAAGACAAGCGCGCCGTGCTCGAAGAGAACGGTCTGGGCTGCTGGGCGATCTCCAACCATCTCTCGGGACAGCTTGTGTGCGACAACATCGACGCGCGCCATTACGCCTTCGCGCCTGCCGCGCTCAAGGGTGATCCCAAAGCCGTCCGCAAGTGGGCGGTCGAAATGCAGAAGAAGGCGGCCAAGGCGGCCAAGAACCTGGGCATAAATGTCGTTAACGGTTTCACCGGCTCGCCGATCTGGCACTTGATCTACTCCTTCCCGCCCTGCGTTCCCAACCAGATCGCCAACGGTTACAAGGAGTTCGCCAAAGTTTGGAAGCCGATCCTGGACGTCTACGCCGACAATGGCATGCGCTTCGCGCTTGAGGTGCATCCCACCGAAATCGCTTTCGACATCGCTTCCGCGCAGCGCGCGCTGGAGGCGCTGGACGGCCATCCGGCTTTCGGTTTCAACTATGACCCCTCGCATCTGGGCTATCAGGGCGTGGACTACGTCAAATTCATCCGCACCTTCCCGGACCGCATCTTCCATGTTCACATGAAAGACGTCTGGTGGGGACACGGTGACGGCACGGTGGGCGTCTTCGGCGGTCACACGGAATTCGCCGACCCGCGCCGTTTCTGGGACTTCCGCTCTCTGGGCCACGGCGACATCAACTTCGAGGACATCATCGTCGCGCTCAACGACATCAAATACCAGGGTCCGCTCTCGGTCGAGTGGGAAGATTCCCGTATGGATCGCTGCCACGGCGCGCGGGAAGCCTGTGACTTTGTCAAGTCCGTCGACTTCACGCCGAGCGCCATCGCGTTTGACGCGCAGTTCGACCGCTGAGAAGGCGTGGTTCGTGGTTCAGTGGGTGGTTTGCTCCCGAACCCTTATACACTGAACCCTGTTATCTGGCTCTTACAGTAGTTCTGCAAGAGCCTCGTTAAAAAGGAGTCAGTATGGCGAAAGTAACTT
>JAQWAM010000153.1 GCA_028707675.1 Kiritimatiellia bacterium
CCATGGATCGGACGCGCTTCAGCAGGGGGATGTAATCGGCGTCACCTCCGCTGATGGTGGCGATGTCGTAAGCTCCCGGCACGGAGGCGTAATATAGCATAGCGGCGGCCAGGGCCACGTTTACCCATTTGTCATCGGGCCGCGCGTGGGGCTCACGGCGGAAGTCGATGTCGAGGATCTCTGTGTCGTAAGCGCACTGCAGGGCCAGAAATTCATAGAAGGCCTTCTGCTTGGCGGGATTGTATCCCTGCTTGTTGACAGGGATCGTGCCGAAATAATTGGTGCGCACGACGTCCACTTCCACATCAAGCACGTCCGCTATTGAATGGGCGATGATATCGGGGATGCGCTTGTAATCAATCTCGAATCCGCTTTCTTCTCCAAGGGATTCGAAAAGCGCTTGGCGGCTGTGATATAGCCAGCTCCCGTCAACGAAAATCATTGTTTTGACCGACATGGTTATTTCCTCCCTCAGCAAGTCTATGTTCCACGTTTCCGCGCATTACGCGGCATCCCCAAAAAAACCTGATTGGATACAGTATCACAGAATATAGCGTGGTTGTCTAGTATGAAGCCGCGACCTTAACCACGATTTTTTTGACTGCGGAACTTTTGCTGGTGTGACGGCATGGCATATGGGCATCCGCGGGAAAGAATATCGCGAACATGCCCTTGTGCATCTTGACCGGAGAACAAGCGCCATCGTAAAACCCCGCATCGCTTTCCGGGGCGTACTCGGTGACGGTCTGCAGATCCGCCAGAGGCGCGTAACCGATCTCTTCTTCTCCATCGGCGATGAACTGGATGTCGATATAATGGCGGTGGGCTTCATGGCGCCCATCCTGCAGCGGCTTGGTCTCGTAGGACTGAGTCAGGGCAAAGAGCTTGTCACCCGCGATGTCCGCCCGTCCGTCGGCGGCTGTATGGTTGCGGCTGTCTTTCAGAAAAGCGAAAGCGTCTTTGAAAAGCGGATGCAGGTTCTCGTAAACCGAGCTGTTTTCGATCACGTCAACGATCATAAGGGTATCCTTGTTTAGGAGTTCTATGGTCACTGGTTCAGGTCTGGGCCAGAAAGTGCGCGAGGCCGGGCAAGGCCTTGCGAATGGTGTCGCGGCAGCGTCGGTAATCTTCCAAAGAGCCGCGAAAAGGGTCGGTGACAGGGCAGAGCGCGGGTGCGGCGGGGTCAAACTCCAGCATAAGGTGCAGCTTGTCGGCGGCCCCGGGGAACCGCGCGCTGATCTGCCACATGTGGGCTTCGGTCATGGTGACTATCAAAGATGATTCGCATACGAGCTGGCTGGAAAGGGCGCGACTACGGTGTGCGCCAAGATCGCATCCGACTTCAGCCGCGGCTTTGATGGCGTTATCCGAGGCCGGGCAGCCGTCGATTGCGCACAATCCGGCTGAAGCCGCGCGCCACGGCGAATCAGCGGGCAGCGACTTGCGCAGCAGAGCCTCGGCAAGCGGACTGCGGCAGACATTGCCAGTGCATACGAAAAGGACAACAGCGTTCATGTGCGCTCATTCCGGCATCAACACGCGCCACGGTATAGTTCCTGACCTTTTGGTCTTAAGCGGTATGACCGTGGCGATCATGCCAGATGGCGCGTCCGGCGGCGTGATGCCGTCCGGCGTCAGCGGCGGGTCTTTCACGGCTGGCGGGAAACGCGGGTCGGGCTGCTTCGGTTTCTCGGCGCGGGCGACGATTTTGGCAGGTTCCGGGGCAGTCGCGGGTTTAGGTGCTGGCTGTGGCGCGGAGGCTGTGGCGGCCGGGGCAGCCGGAGCTGCGGGTACTGCCGGTGCTGCGGTGGCAGCCGGAGCTGCGGGTACTGCCGGTGCTGCCGGTGGCGCGGCGGCTTTTGCCTGCGCGATTTTTTCGGCGGCCGCAGCCTTTTTTTCACGCTCGGCCTTGGCATCGGCGATCTCTTGCCGCAGCAAGGCGCTCTGCTCCTGCATCTTCTTGAGCGACTCGCGCAGTTTCCGCATCTCGTTGTCTTGCGAGGCTACGCGGTCGCGCATTTTGGCGGCGATCTCGCTGACACCCTCGATTTTCTTGTCAACATCAGACTGCAAATCGGAAGTGGCGCGGGATATCTGCCGCACCGATTCCTCAATCAGCGGCGAGGTCTGTACGACAGGCGCGGGCGCGGGCGGCGGCGGCGCGGCGCGTTCGGACAAGGCCACGTCCAAAAGCTTGTTTTGCACTGCCGACATGTTGCGCAGCATGAAGATGCCTGCGGTGAGGAACCCGGTCACGACCACGCCCATCAAAACCGCGAAGAAGATGGAAAGCTGCATCACGCGCTTGCGGGCGGCGGAACGTTCGGCTTCGATGTAATCCTGAAAAGCTTTCAGGACCGGGAAAGACTCCGCGTTGGCGTGGGAGGCCGCGTTGTACATGGCCACAAGCTGGCCGCCGCCTTCGCCGGGCTCATAGTTGGCGTTGTCCGGAGCATGTTTGGGAGGTGTCTCACTCATGTCATTAAGGATAATTGATTTGCCGGAGTGGATAAAGGGGAAAAGTGGCGGGTTCAAATTGATTCGCGTCTTTGAAGCGTGTATGATGTTGGCATGAAAATTCTGGTTACGGCAGGCCCGACGCGCGAACATCTGGATCCGGTGCGGTTTTTGAGCAACCGTTCGACCGGACGCATGGGCTTTGCCGCGGCTGCCGCTGCGGCGGAGCGGGGCCACGAGGTCACGCTCGTGACTGGCCCGGTCGCGCTCGACACGCCTGCGGGGGTCAGGCGCGTGGATGTGGTGAACGCCCGCGAGATGCTGGAGGCAACGCGCCGCGGTCTTGCCGGGAACGAAGCGCTTGTGATGGCGGCGGCGGTGGCCGATTGGCGGCCGAAAGTGTGTGAAGCGGTCAAAGTCAAAAAGTCCGCCATGCTCCCGGTGATCGAGATCGAGCCGAACCCGGACATACTAAAGACGTTGTTGCCGCTGAAGGGCGAGCGGGTCTTTGTGGGTTTCGCCGCCGAGACCGGCGACCCGGCGGCGGAGGCCCGGCGCAAACTGTATGAAAAAGGGCTGGATCTGATAGTGGCCAACGACGTGTCGCTGCCGGACGCGGGTTTCGCGGTGGAGACCAACCGCGTGACGCTGTTCGGTCGTGACGCAGAACCGGTGACGCTGCCTCTGCTGAGCAAGCTCGAAGTCGGGCGCGCCCTGATCGCGTGGATCGAGGGGAAGGCCAAGAGGTAATAAGTAACAGACAAGCGCTATAAAGCGCCGAAGATCGGCTGCAGGTGCCGCCGGTAGATGTTTTCGGTGACATGGGCCGCGACGGTGGGCGCGTTCGCGTCCAAGGCCTGCAGATAACGTTCGCCGAGTTCGGCCGCGACCTTGTAGGAGACATGCATGAACTGGCGGAAGTCGGGGTTGAAGCGGCTTTCAGAAGGGATGTGGCGCAGGGCGGCGGCGAAGTGCTCGGCACTCCACATGCGCACCTCGACGATGTCCGGCAGTCGGTCTGTTTGGACATCGATCACTGCGGCATACGGTCCGCAAAGCTCGTCGAAACGTTTCAGCGCCAGTTCATATATGTCCTTGGCCACGGCCAGCCCCTCGCCACCCGAGGCGGCCAATCCGATGACCTCCTCCAGCCATGTGGTGCCGGCGGTCTTGACATGGACGCCCGCGCCATGCCGCTTTAATATGTCGGCCATGAGGGGATAAAGCGAGAACTTGTCGCTACCGGAGTGGACGCTGAGCTTGAGGTCTGGCGGCAGGCCGAAACGTTCGGCGGCATAACGCGTGACGCAGACATCCTGTTCGAATTCCGTTGCGAAAGCTTCCGGATCGCCGACGTAATCGACCCCCTTGTTAAAGCGTCCCGAGAATTTCGGCGCGATCGTCTGGGCCGGGATGCCCTCTTCGGCTACGGCCGCCAGGATAACCAGCAGCATCAAGGGCGTCTGGGGCAGGTCGGTCTCGTCCATGGAGATTTCGGTGACGAAATCATCCTTGCCGCGTTCATGAACGATGCGCTTGTAGATGCGTCCCGCCTGTCTGACCGCGAAGAGGGTGGTACGCAAGCATTCGGCAGCTTGATGGCGCGTGAGGGTCACGGGGTCGGCAAGCCCCTTAACAGCATGGGTGCCGATCAGATTCTCGTGCCGCGCGATGAACCCGTAAATTTCTCCCTCGTCCATGGTCTCTCCAATGAAATCGGCGACATCCAACGTGAAAAAGTCCGAGGTTTTAATGAAGGGGTCGACGTTCTTGAGGTTGATGTGGTCGGCGTCGACATAGTAAGGGCCGTCCCATCCTCCGCTCGCGATGGCGTTGTCGGCCTCCTTTCTGACAGTATCAGGGTGTGTGCCGACAGTAGTGTGTTCGCGGTTGGATTTGTTCCATACCGGCGCCGCCAGCACCCGCTCGTTCTGGAGTAAAAGGCGGAAGGCTGCGAGCTGAGCTTGCCCCTGCCTGCCGAAGCGGTCGCCGACACCCATTGAATATTTAGCCAAGGTCTTCATGCCTGATAAAATATCACAGCGGCTGTCTGTAGGCAACAGGTTGCGTAAATGTGCGTATTGTTGTATATTGTAAAAGTATTGATGAGCCCCAAACCAGAGGAGTGTGACGGATGCGACCAGTTTTTGTTTGTGTGTGCGCGTTGGCGGCGCTGTCGGCCGTTAATGCCGTGGCAACCAAGAGCATCGGCGATCTGACCGAGGCGGAGCGCAAGCAGGTCAACGAGTGGATGGCGGAACGTGTCAGCACGATGATCAGCGCCGGCAAGCTGGAGAGTGAACTCGAAGGCGCCTGGGTAAACGCCAAATATACCAGTCCGGAGATCGAAGCGTTGCGCAAGACTTACCGGGAACTCCAGCGGCAACTGGTCAAGACCGAGCAAGATTTGCGGCAGAAGGTTGTGGAGTTGCCGGCCCTGCGCGAAAAACAGCAAAAGCTGAAAGAGTTGCAAGCCCGGGTAAAAGAGCTGACCGATAAAGTCGAAGAGAAGGTCAGCTTGCCGAAATGAGCGCAGGCGCGGGCGCGACAAGCTAACACAGGAGAGGACGGCAGAGAGGCATGGCCAGCAAGAGAAAAGCT
>JAQWAM010000154.1 GCA_028707675.1 Kiritimatiellia bacterium
GGTGCCGCCGTCATCGGGCTGGGGCTGCTGGCCCGCGCCGGCGGCGTCGGACTGTGTTTGGCTGGCAGCCGCCTGAATGTCAAAGAGCGGCTGTTTGTAGCGGTGGCGTTCTCGCCCAAGGCCACGGTTCAGGCTGCCATCGGTTCCGCGCCGCTGCTGGCCATGCGCGCCGCAGGCATGGACACCGCTCCCGGTGATCTGATTCTTGCGGTGGCTGTGTTGAGCATAGTGCTGACAGCCCCTGCCGGAGCCTGGGCGATTTCAGCCCTGGGCAGCCGTGTGCTTGAGATTGCCCCTGAAAACGAGCATGAAGCCTATGACGCCGCTGTGGAGAGTGAAGCGGGCAATCAAGACTGAGAATCAGTGATGTTTTTGAGGTAGGCGGACTCGAGGTCGCCGCCGCGGGTGACGGTGGAGACATCGCTTTGGGCGAGCAGCGCGGGCAGCAGGCTGCGGTTGATGTCCTCGGCCGTGCAACGGCGCGGGTCGTAGCGGCAGACCAGAGCGGAAGCCTCCGGGTCGAACGAGAGGTTCGCGTCCGGCGCGGCGGCGGACAGAGCTGCGTAGTCGGCGGGTTCGCCCGCGACACGGTATACGAGTGTGCTGTCTTTGCCGATCACCTCTTCCAGCGTGGCCACGCGCGCGGTCCGGCCTTTCTCGATGAAGGCTATATGGTCACACATGACCTCGATGTCGTGCAGGTTGTGCGAACTGATGAGGATGGTCTGCTGTCCGCGGCGGCGGGTGATGAAGGCGCGCATGTGCGCGACCTCGCGCGGGTCGAGCCCGCTGAGGGGCTCGTCCAGCAGCACAACCTCGGGATGGCCGATGAAGCACTGGGCGATCATCACGCGCTTGCGCATGCCGTGCGAGAGTGCGCGGATCGGTGAAGCGATGCGGTCGCCGAGATGAACCTCTTTGAGCATGGCGGCGGCGGAATCGGCGGCAGCCTGACGGGTGAGCCCCTGCAACAGACCGTAATGGGTCAGCAGCTCTTGCGGGCGGCTCTCCAGCGGCAACTCGGAATCCTGCGGCAGGATCGTCACGCGGCCGCAATGGGCGGCGGGGTTAAAGGGGCCTTCGTTCAGAAGGTTGACGGAGCCGGAGGTGATGTGCAGGAAACCGGCCACGGACATCATCCAGGTGGTTTTTCCCGCGCCGTTGGCGCCGACCAGACCCATTAAGGCGAAGCGCGGCACGGACAAGGTCAGGCCGTCTAAGGCCCGCCGCGAGCCGTAGCGTTTCACCAGGTCTTTTGTTTCAATCGCGTGGAACATAAGTCAAACGTCGCGTTTGCGGAAAAAGGCGTAACCGGTCAGGAGGTAACAGAAGCCGAGCGTGACCAGATAGGTAAAGCCTGTCACCAGCGGCGCGGCCGCATCGCGCCAAAGGAGCATCTTGTGGTCGTCAGGGATCAGCACTCCCATGTATGGCAGGTAGGCGCGCCAGCCGGTTTCGGCGGTGAAGTGGCGGATCATAATCGAAATCACAAAGCAGAAGGTGATCGCTATGATGCCCATGATCGTGGCCTTGCTGGCCGAGCGGGTCAGGTGCGATAGCCCCATGGCGAGGCCCAGATAGGGGATTGAGTAAACCCATGCGCGCAATGACCACTGCAGGATGTTCAGCAGCAGGTCTGGTGTGCCGGAGCCGGCCAGACGGTATTTGGCCACTGCATAAGCGCCGATACCGCTGAGCAGCAGCGACAGGCCGATCATGATAACCTGGCCGACAAACTTGCCCGCTGACCAGCAGACGCGCGAGGTGCGGAATATCACATAGCGCACGGCACCGGAGCCAATGTCCTCTGCGATGCGGTTGCCTGCCACCAGCACTACCAGCATTGGGGTGTAGAAGAAGGCGAACCAGGCGTAAATCAGCTCGACCGGATGTTTGCCGGTGAGGTCATGCAGGACCATGTCGTTCTGCGTGACATTCTTCATGATGCGCTGGAATTGTTTGGATTTCCAGAGGGCGGTCGAGACCACACCCGCCTGTTCCGATTGCGGCAGCTGCAGCATGGAGGCAAGCTCTTTTTCCATGCGGTGCAGGAGGTTGATCGACCAGTGCATGGTGCAGACGGCGGCGGCCATGTAAAGCAGCAGCACCACCAGCGCCCGGCGGCTGCGCATCGCGTCGAACCACTCGTAGCGGGCCACGCGCCAAATCTGCCGGATGCCGTTCATCGGCGGTTCCCTGACGGCGGGCGGCGCGGGGCCGCGTTCTCAAGCTTGTCCTGCACCGCGATCAGCGGCTCGGCCACACCGGGGTCGATGAAGTCGGTCAGCTCGATCATGGAGACCTCGCCGCGCTGCTCATCCGTGACGAACTCGTGGAACTCGTTGTAGGTATCGGCCAGAACGGACGTCATGTCGTTGACCGCGCGCGTGGTGTCTTCGGGTGTCAGCGCATCAGAGACGGCCAGCATGTCGGCGAAATCCTGCGCGGCGTAATACAGGCGCTCGTTCATGGTGTTGACGGCCTCGTCGAAAAGCACAGCCTGCGCAGCGGTGAATTTCAGGCGGTTATGCCATTGGGCGCGAGCGATTTCGACGCGGGTTTTCCAGAGTTCCTTGGCCTCGTCGATACGGGCCTTCAGGTCTTCGGGCGACATCTCCCGCCGTTGTCTCCTGCCGCCGCGACGGCCGACCTCGTTAGTAGAGCCTCCGGATGCGCTGACTGTAACCTTGTTGCTGGCCGAAGAGTCCTGTTCCGGCGCGTTTTTTTCGCTGGCGCGAGTGACCTTGGTGGCGCGGTCGGGGATTTTCACCATGCGGGTGAAGGCGTTCACGCGGTTCTCCCTGTCGCCGCGTTCCGCGCGCTTTTGGAGTTCCTTCATCTCCTTTTTGGCCGTGCGCAGCTCTTCTTTTGGCGCCCAGCCGCCTATGACAAGACCCAGCAATAAAACAAACGGAAACAAAAGCATCAGTTTCATACATTTCATTATACACAAAAATTCGCGCGGTCGTTACAATTCGTTACGGCGCGAGATGCGACGGCGCGCGCGAAATCCGATGAGCCCGGTCGCCAACCAGCACGCGCGCGGAGACTGGGTTCTTGATCTTGGCCGCCGCAAGCAATAACATAAAGGGAACAGAACAAAAAACGGACTGGGCTATGAATGACCGGAATGTGACAGGACATGAGCGGACAGCAGCGGCCAACCGAGTGACATGGCTCGGGTTTGGAGTCAATTTAGTTCTGGCAACCTTTAAGATGGCAGCGGGGATTTTCGGGCACAGCGGAGCCATGGTCGCCGACGCCATGCACTCGTTTTCCGATTTCGCCACTGACATTGTTGTGCTGGTCAGCTTCAGGCTCGGCAGCAAGCCGGCGGACGACGGGCACAAGTACGGGCACGGCAAGTATGAGACGCTGGCCGCGGCCATCATCGGCGGCGCGCTGCTGCTGGCGGGTTCGGGTATTTTATGGAGCGGCGCCGTCACAGTCTGGCACAGCGTCAGAGGCGAACATCCGGCGGCGCCCGGCGGCAACGCGTTGGCTGCCGCGATTGTAAGCCTCGTTTTTAAGGAATGGCTCTACCGTCGCACGGTGGCTCTCGGGAAACGCATTAACAGTCAAACGGTTGTGGCAAATGCCTGGCACCACCGTTCGGACGCTCTGTCATCGGGCGGCGCGCTGATCGGTATCGGAGGCGCCATGGTTCTGGGAGAGCGGTGGCGTGTCCTCGACCCTCTTGCCGCGCTCGTATTGAGCCTGTTCATCATCAAGGTTGCCCTTGAAATCCTGGCCGTCAGCATAAGGGAGTTGTCTGAAGAGGCGCTGTCGGATGAGGTTGAGGCGGAGATCATGCGGATTGCCGCAGCCTGCCCGGGCGTCAGTCATCCGCACAACCTGAGGACCAGGCGCATCGGACCGGACATCGCGGTGGACATCCATGTCCGTGTGGCCGCCGACATGCGCGTTGACGAAGCCCACGCGATCACGTCTAAAATAGAGTCAGAGATCCGGCGCAGGTTCGGTCAAACATCATTTGTCTCGATCCACATCGAACCGGAGGTCTACGCGGTCTAGTGACATGGCGAGAAACGGCGGACGGTAAAAACATTGTCATTGTTAAACGTTGTGAATGAAAGAAAGGGGAGGGCAGTGAAGACATTGTATGCGGGATGGGTGTTGGCTGGCGCGCTGTGCGCGGTATCCTCGGAGGCGGATGAGGCTAATCTGAAGACAGTTGATTTATCACAGGATATTGGGCGGCACGTGGTGATCGCCGAAGGCACGCCGGAGGTGTACCAGGGACATCCGACCACGGTGTCCTTGCCGGGCGGGCGGACGGTGTTCTGCGTGTGGTGCGTGAACCACGGCGGCGCGGCCGGGCCGATGGCGCGCAGCGACGACGGCGGCAGGACGTGGACGCGGCTGGATGAGCGCATGCCGGAAGGGTATTGGACACATCAGAACTGTCCCAGCATCTACCGTCTGATTGATCCGCGGGGCAAGGCGCGGCTATGGGTTTGGTCGGCGGCCAAAGGCCCGGGGCAAGGCGCGCCGATGCCCAGCGTCATGAGCGAGGACGAAGGCGAGACCTGGCGGGAGATGCCGCCCTTGGGCGAGGCGTTCTATTGCGTAATGACCTTCAGCAGCATGGTGCGGCTGAAAGACGGCAGCTATCTGGGCCTTTACCACAGGGGCGAGGGCAAGGGCGAGGGGCGCAAGTTTCTCGAGGTCGTGCAAAGTGTGAGCCGTGACGGCGGGTTCACATGGAGCGAGCCGCGCTCGGTGGCCAATGTCGGAGGCAAGATGCTGTGCGAGCCCTTCGTGTTCCGTGCGCCGGACGGCAATGAACTGTGTGCGCTTCTTCGCGAGAACACGCACAAGGGATACAGCATGCAGATGTTCAGCCGCGACGAGGGCGCGACGTGGAGCGCGCCGGTTGACACGTCGTGGGGTTTGACCGGCGACCGCCACATGGGCGTGTGCGCGCCGGACGGTCGTCTGGTGGTGGCTTTCCGCGACCAGGCGCCGCAGTCGCTCACCAAGGGGCACTTCGTGGCGTGGGTGGGGACGTACGACGACATCCG
>JAQWAM010000155.1 GCA_028707675.1 Kiritimatiellia bacterium
CAGCCACCTTGCCACCGCCGCGTTTTTCGACCGCACATGCAGTTTCTTGTAAATCCGCAAAACGTATGTGTTAACCGTCGCGAACGCCACGTTCAGCCGATCGGCGATCTCTTTATATGAGAAGCCCTGCGCCAGCAGTTCAAGAATCTCTTTCTCGCGCGGCGCCAGATCCCCGGTTTCGCCCTCGCCGCCGGACACGGCGCCCGGAGCCGGCGCGGCCGGCCGGGTCTGCTTGCGGAAGGCGTCCACCACCTTGCGCGCCAGAGCGCTGGTCATCGGCGCCCCGCCGCGGTGGATGTCGTGTATGGCCTCCATCAGATCACGCGCCCGGGCGGGCTTGACCAGATAGCCGTGCGCGCCCGCCGCCAAAGCCCGGAAAAGGTTGTCGGTGTCCTGGTAAACCGTGAGCATCACGATCTGCAGATCAGGCAGTTTTGCCGATAGCTGCCGAACACACTCGATGCCGTCCATGCCCGGCAGGTTGATGTCCATAACCGCCACCTGCGGATCCAGCGGAGGCGCCTGTTCCAGCGCCTCCTCGCCCGAGCCGAACGCGCCCACGCACCGGCAGTCCGCGTCGCGGTCCACAATCTCGCGCAGCCCCGACCGCAACCGGCTGTCATCTTCAACAATTATAACGTTTATCGACATAGCACCACAAATGGATCAACATTAAATGTGTTAAACCTTAACGTTATAATCGTCACTTGGCAATTACTAATCAATTTTACCAAGGCTGACGGATGCTGTTCAATGAAGTTGAATCGCATCCGCGTTCATCCGTGTTTCCAAAATTGGGTTGCGGGCAGTGCCCGCATTAGTTATATTGACCGCAACTTTTACGGAGAGGTGGCAGAGCCTGGTTGAATGCACATGACTCGAAATCATGCGTGCCGCAAGGTACCGGGGGTTCGAATCCCTCCCTCTCCGCCAATCCCATTGGCGCCGGGAGGGACGAGAACACCCGCAGAGGGGTTCGACCGCCTGCGTAGCAGGCAGAGGCCGCACCGGAGCGTGCGGCAACGAGCGTGGCGAGTGGCAATCCCTCCCTCTCCGCCAATACAAAAGAAACCTGTCGCCGGGGTTCTTTCGCTTGTACGAAAGCTGAAGTTCCGGATTATTTCCCGAGAGTTTCCTTAATCACGGGCAAGACCGCCTGGGCCCAGCCCCCGTAGCCCTTCTACTTTTTCTTGTCGTGAAGCTGGTCGCCGGCCACGGCGCCTGCCGCGCCCCCGACCGCCGCTCCTATAACCGCGCCCGTGCCGCGGTTGCCGCTGCCCGCCGCCGCCGAACCTATCAGCGCGCCGCCGGCCGCGCCTGCCGCGCCGCCGAGCACAGCCCCCTCATGGCCGTCCATAGACTGGCAGCCGGTCAGCGCGAGCGCCAAAAACGACGCGACAATTCCAAACGCATTTGTTTTCATCGTATAGTCTCCTCATAGAAAACTTCCTAAAGTGAACATACTATATCAAATCACCATGAAATTGTCAGCCGCACCCCGCCATCTCCATCAACTGCCGTATCTCCTGCTCCCATATCTCCTCGTTGGGCGTCTCAAGCACGAGCGGCATGTTCTCAAACCGCGAGTCCTTCATGATGCACCGGAAGACCTCGATCCCCAGCAGTCCTGACCCGAGCGACTCGTGCCGGTCCTTGTGCGAGTTGAATTCGACCTTGGAGTCGTTGAGATGCATGCCGCGCAGGTAGCCGACCCCCACCGTTTTATCGAAATGCTCCATAGTCCTCAAGAACCCGTCGCGCTCGCGCAGATCGAAGCCCGCCGCGAACGCGTGCATGGTGTCCAGGCAGAAGCCGACCCGCGATTTGTCGTCAACCCCGTCCAAGATCATGCGCAGCTCCTCGAAGGTAGAGCCGAGGTTGCCCCCGCTGCCCGCCGTGTTCTCGACCACCAGCGTGACCCCGCTCGTCCGCGCTATGGCATTGTTCATCGATTCCGCCACGCGCGCGCACGCCGCTTCCGCAGTCAGCAGGCGCAGGTGGCTGCCGGGGTGGAAATTCAGCTTGTCGAGGCCGAGCGCCATGCACCGTCCCAGCTCATCCAGCAGCGAAGCCATGGACTTCGCGTGCGCATCCTCGTCCGGATTCGCCAGATTGATCAGGTAGCCCGCGTGCGGCAGGATCTGCCGAGCTGTGTAGCCGTCCGCGGCCATACGCTCTTTAAACGCCTGGATGTCCGCATCGGCGTACGGCGCGGCCGTCCACTGCCGCTGGTTCTTCACAAACATGCCGAAGCCGGTGGCTCCCAGCGCTTTCGCGTTCTTGGGCGCGTTGCACACGCCGCCGCCTATCGAAACATGCGGCCCGATAAAATACATGCTTTCACCTTTCTTAACACTTTTCCGTCCGCCTCTCATGATAAATGGACGCGGACTGCGGCGGCAAGTCTATTACGACGGATCCCGCGGGATGGCCGACGCAATGAGACCTGGTGATCAATGGGCGGCAAACATTGTGCGGCTACAGGCTTTCTGGTATGATCCTAGGATAAAGCGAGCTAGGAGTATCGAAATGAGAAGATTGACGATGGCGGCTGTTGGCGTTTGGGCGATGGCGGTAACGGCAGAGGCGCAGGCGCTCAAGCCGGTGCCATTGGACGACGCCGCCAAGATGGGCGGCTTGATCGGCGACAGGCTGACGGCGCGGCCCGCCAAACCGCGCAAGGCGCTGGTCTTCTGGCGCTGCGAGGGATATGTGCACGGCGAGGCGATCAAGTACGGCAACAAGGCGCTGGAGACGGCCGCGCGGCAGACCAAGGCTTTTGACGCCGCGTTCTCGTGCGACTACCGCTCGCTGACCGACAAGAAGACTCTCATGAGCTACGACGCGCTGGTGCTGAACAACACCACGCATCTGAACACCAAGGGGCATCCGGAACTGGGTCCGAACCTGCTGGACTTCGTGCGGGCAGGCCGCGGTCTGTGCGTGATCCATGCCGGGGCCGACGGCTTTTACGAGTGCCCGGAAGTCGCGGAACTTATCGGAGGGCTGTTTGACGGGCATCCGTGGCACGCCAAAGGCGATTGGGCGTTCAAGCTCGACGAGCCCGGCCATCCGCTGAACCGCGCGTTCGGTGGCCGGGGGTTCAAAGCCGGTGACGAGATCTACCAGCAAAAGACGCCGCCGTATGACCGCGCCAAGCTGCGGATTCTGGTTTCGCTCGACTTCGGCGACGCGGCGACGGCCGCGGCCAAGGGTCAGAAGCGCGCGGACAATGATTACGCGGTGAGCTGGGTGCGGCCTTACGGCAAGGGCAGGGTGTTTTACACCTCCTTCGCGCACGACAAGCGCGCCTATCTGGACCGCGCCCGTCTTTGGCATATTCTGGACGGCTTGCAATATACGCTGGGGGACCTTAAGGCGGACGACCGGCCCGGCGGCAAATAAGCGTTTGGAAGGATGGCGGTTAAGGATCGTTATTCGCTTTTGCACTCTTATCGCGGTTCGTTCGGCTTTGCTTTTGACATTACGGGTGTCCGGTTGTAATTTAAGCGCGTGTTTTAAACAGGAGGGCTTTTTGGATCAGACTCAAAACAGCGCGCGGGACAGCCGGGAAAGCCCTGGCACGCAGGAGCGCATATTGAACGCGGCGGCTAAGGTTTTTGCCGGTCACGGTTACAAAGACGCGACCATCAGGATGATCTGCGCGGAGGCGGGCGTCAACGTGGCTCTGGTGAATTACTACTTCAGATCCAAGGCCGAGCTGTACAAGGCGGTGATAGCCAAGCTGTTCGAGAATGTCGCTAAGCCCATGATGTCGATACCGGACGCGGTCCGGGACGAGGCGACATGGCGCGACGCGATGCGCTTATGGGTGCGGCGGGCCATCGCCATCTGCGCGGCCACCAGACCGCCTGAGAGCTGGGTGGCGCGCCTGATGGGCATGGAGTCCTGCGTGCCTTCCGACATGGCGCAAGACATAGAGCGTAAATTTTCAGTGCCGATGCGGCAGTGCTTCCGTCGGCTGCTGGGTATGGCGATAGACGGAGGGGACGATGCCGCGCTTAATCTGTGGCACAGCTCGATCAACGCGCAGTGCGTGGTTTACGCGCTGGCCAAGCCCGGTTGGGCCGAGCGTTTCTGCCCGCCCGGGATCGGGCGGGAGCGGTGGCTGGACATGGTGGCCGAGCATATTTGCGAAGGGGTCTTCGCGCGCCTTTCCTTCCGGCGCGAGGGGTAGTTTGCTGTGAACGAAAACATGGTCAACAAGGCGGTGCGGCGGTTATGTCTGACGGCGGCGGTGTCAACGCTGCTGGCGCGTAACGCTTGCGCGGGCGACATGGATGTTGCCAAGGAGGCCTTGCGTGACGGGCTCTATACCGTGGCCGAGACATATGCGGACCGGGTTTTGTCGCGCCGCGGCGCCGACGCGGAACAGGCTTTGCTGGCTTTGCTGGAGGCCTTGGAGGGGCAGCGGCGTTTCGACGAAATGCTGCGCCGGCTTGAGGTTGAAGCGGATCTTGCGCGCGGGGCCCGCTTGCGCGAGGCCTTCGAGTATTGGCGCTCGGTGGCTTTGCTCAACACGGGCAGGCCGCGCGAGGCCGCCGAGGCTGCCGAGGCTGCCAAAGGCGCCGCTACGGTTTACGCGGACGCATTGCGTATGACCGCCGCGCGGGCGCGCCAGGCGGACGGCGACATGGAGCGGGCGCTGTCGCTCTATGCGGAGGTGGACCGGACATCCACGAACGCGGTCGTCAGGGCCGCCAACGCCCTTGATTGGGCTCTAGCCTTAGAGCGGGTCGGTATGACTGAAAAGGCGTTGGATACGCTCAAGATGCAGGGCGAGCTGGGCGTTTCCAACGACAAGACCGGCGAGGGGCTGCTGCTGCGCGCCAGACTGCTGCTGCGCGGCGGCAAGACCGAAGAGGCCGCCATGAATTTCAACCGTCTGGCCATGGACGAGCGCGCCGGCGAGGCGGCGCGGGTGCAGGCCATGGTCGAGATGAGCGTGCATGAGCTAAGCGGCGGGCGCACCAACGAGGCGGTTGCCTATGCGCGTTCGGCGTTCGGGCGGGC
>JAQWAM010000156.1 GCA_028707675.1 Kiritimatiellia bacterium
CGCCGGCGGCAGATTCTTTTCCCCGGCGTAGAAGAGCGGCGCCCATTCGTCGATCTTGGGCTGAAACTGCGGATCAGTGTCCTTGAAGCCGATCTTACGAACATTGAAGTGCTTGGTCATCTGCCCGGTAAGCGGCACGATGCCCGCCAGGTCCCCCGGCTTGAAACCGTGCGGAGCCAGCCATCTGGCGTCTAATCCGACCATTCCCGTCAGATATCCGCCCGCGGAAATGCCTGTAACGAAAACCTTCTTCGGATCGCCGCCGTACTTACCGATGTTCGCGAGCGTCCACGCGACGGACGCCGCCGCGTCCGCAATGCAGTCGTCGGGCTTGACCGCGCCGCTGCCGTCCTTCGGAAGAAGCCGGTATTGCACAGCCACGTGCGCTACGGGATCCTTGTCGCCGGCCTCTTCCGGCCAAAGCGCGAAATGCTTGCCGCCTCCCGTGAGCCCGCCGCCGTGAAGATTGACCACCGTCGCGAAGCCTTGCGTGTCAGACGGCCATTTCAAGTCCAGCGCGCACTTGTCGGAAGCTTCAGAATACCGTATGTTCTTTTCTGTCTTGAATTCATACGCGTTCGACACCGCGCAACCGACGATGACGGCGAATGCCGCCTCAAGAAGCTTTATGTTCGTTTTCATATCTTCGATAATACCCCATCTTAAGATACCCGTCAAAATACGGCCGTTTCACTTTGAGATTGTTTTCCACGTTTGAAACCGTTATAAAATGACCCTTCTTTTTCCGGAGAGGTGGCCGAGTGGTCTAAGGCGCAGCACTGGAAATGCTGTGTGCTCTTACGGGCACCGAGGGTTCAAATCCCTCCCTCTCCGCCAGCCTACGCTTGCCGCGCAGCGGGAAGTGCAGGCTGCCCGCCGTAGCCATATCCGCGAAGGCGGGCGCGTCAAGACTACGGCTGGCAAGCCATGAAATTCACAACCGGCGGATCGGTTAAGATATGCCCTTTGTCGCATTGTAATCTACTTCAGCTTGAGTTCTTCGTCAGGCTTGCGGATAGAAAATTTCTTGGCCTTCCGTACGGTTTGTTCCTCGATGATGCCTTCCTTCATCAGCAGTTTCGCCCAGTCCTGTAATTGCGTCTTTCTGACCTTCAGCGTCTTGACCAGTTCGTCAAGCTTCCGCGGTTTATCCAAGGCGTTCAGAATCAGCGGTTTCACCGCTTCGTATACGGAGGACGGCAACACGACGGGCGCTTCGCTTACAGCCATTCTGCTTGCGCCCGCCTCGACGAATGGTTCCGGATATGTCGCTGGCGTCACCGCAATAGGCGGCGGTTCATCAGCTACAACGGATTCCTCCTTTGAAGGCACGGCCAGAGCCTCGGCACGCGACGCGATTGCGGCGTTCAGGGCGTCCTTGAGACCTGCAGTGAGTGCGTCCGCCGATAATGGTTTCGCCCCTTTGCGCAGCAACTCTGTGTTGCCTTTCGGAACGCTACTGCCGGCCCTAACGAACACCGGACGTCCGCCCTCGCGCCGCAGCTCCTCTGCGGCCCCGGCCCATGTCCCGCCCGTTTCGCAATCAGAACTCACGACAACAGCGTACTCCGCAAGCGCATAGATGTACTTATTGCGCCCCATCGCGTTGCCCACATTGAAGCATGCCTCGGGATTGCAGGGAGAGATCAGCGTCAACTGCCCACTGCGAATCCCTTCACGATATTTCCTTGAGACAGCGGCGCGAAGGAGACTGTCGGCCATGACTCCGATGACTGCCCCGCCCTCCTCAAATGCGCCGTGCATGGCGGTTTCGTCAACCCCGCGCGCCGCGCCGGAAATCAACTGCATTCCTGCTTGTGCCGCACTCCGTCCCACAGCACGAGCGAAAGACTCCGCTTCTCCATTGATGTTGCGCGAGCCAACAACGGCCAGGCCGCCCTTGGAAAGTAAGGAGCGGTCGCCCGCACCATACAGAATCGGGGGGGCCAAACGTTTCAGATGCTGTTTGAGCCTCTGTGGATAGGCTTCGTCACTCCGGCAGAGAACCCATAGTCCCTTGTTGAACCATTTTTCAATCGCAATGGCCATGCTTGCCCCGCGCGCAAGCAGGGCTTTCATTCGTGCCGGTTCCACAGGCGCAAAGGCGTCGCTCAACGCGCCTTGGTTCTCTTCACTCAGGAGGTCCGCTGGCCACCATTTCTTACTGAGTAACCAAGCCGCCAACTCGTCGTATTCCTTGATGTTCAGCGGTTGCGCGCCGGTGTCGTCGACTGCGCCAAACCGCCCGCAGAGCAGGAGAATAGCTTTCGCGTTTTCAGTAATCTGTTCAGTTGTCATAGCGCACGCTCCTCAATCGGTTCTCGGCGAGTTCAGCGCCAAGGCCAGCGGAAACACGGCAGGGCAGCCCGCCTGACGCAAGAGTGCCGTCGCCACGGTGAACGTCCACCGGGAATCAACCATGTCATCCACGAGCAGAACCGACCCGCTGGGCATACTCGCTTGATCCACATCAAACACCCCGTCCAGATTCTTCGCCTGTTGGAAACTGTTATGCATGTGCTTCTGTTCTTCGTTCTGTCGAATCTTCTTCAGGCAAGACACAAACGGAATGCCGATTCTCGCCGCCAAACGACGGGCAAAGTCAGGCACGAGGTCTGGGTGTGTCAGCGATGGAATGCAGGTCAGCCATATTGGCTGCGGTTGCGGTTGCCATGTCTCAAGCATTTGCATGCAACCGTCTGGCAGTGCGTCCCGGAACTTGCCGACATTGTACTTGTCCTCACGCACCATGTGCCCCCAGCCGGCATCTCCCAACAACGACAGAGCCTTCCCCTGTTCGGCCATGATGTCCGTGCCGATGGCCGCTCCCTTCAGTGGATAGTAATCAAAGATGTCTGTTGTCGGCCATCTCTTGCGCGGCTCGATGGGTTGGTAACTCCGTTTCAGGAAGATGGCCGCGCGATTGGCAAGGTCGGTGTTGACCGTCGTGGGCATCAGGTCGTGCCGGAGACAATTCACGCACTTACCGCACTCTTTCACCGTCTTGTCATCAAGAGCCCGGCCGAGATAACCCATAAGACAATCCTTCGTCTTCATGTAGTCAATCATCTGCGCCTGCTCCGCTTGGCGGAGTTCACACAGACCGCGAATCTTCTCGTGGTCCATCTGGTAGTTGACCGGCGTGGCATGCCAGGCGCTCATTATCTTCGCCACCGGCGACGGCGTTTCCACAGCCAGAAGTTTCAGGCACTTCTGAATGTCGCCGTAGGATAGGTTCAACTGCTTTTGCATCATCGGGACAGACAATCCGCCGTCGGCGGCATTCAGTGCGCCGAGAATCTTGTCCACATGCGCCTGCGGCGGGAATGCGTTCTTGATAAAGAAGTCAGTGATTGCCTTATCCTCCTCACCACCCATGAGAATTCCATAGGCGTAATCTACGGCCCTGCCGGCGCGGCCGACTTGCTGGTAGTAATGCACCACAGACCCCGGCCGCTGGAAATGCACCACGAAGCCCAGATCCGGCTTGTCGAACCCCATGCCGAGAGCGACCGTGGCGACCAAGGCCTTAACCTCGTTTTTCAACAGGCGGTGCTCCAAATGCTCGCGCCTGTGCTTTTCTTTCTCCGACCCCTGTTCCTCCGCCTCGGAATCAATCTTCGCGTGATACGCCGCTACGTTGTACCCGTTCGCCTTGAGCCATTCCGTGACCCGTTCCGAATCCCGGACGGTCAATGTGTAGATGATCCCGCTTCCCGGCAGGTTCTTGAGGTGTTCCGCGAGCCAAGCCATGCGAGCGGGCGGATTCGGAAGCCAGATGTTCTGTAGTGCCAGCGTCTCTCGGATCAACGAGCCGCGTACGACATTAAGTGCCCCGAGTTGATATGCCACGTCCTCGACAACGCGGTCATTCGCCGTGGCCGTCGTCGCCAAGATGGGGATGTTCTTCGGGAGTGCCTGTAGAACTCGCACGATACGGCGGTAGTCAGGCCGGAAATCGTGACCCCAGTCAGAAATGCAGTGCGCTTCGTCCACCACGAAAAGGCCGACCCGGTTCGCCACCTTTTGGAGAACCCGTTCCCGGAAATCGTCGTTCGCCAGCCTTTCCGGCGAAATCAGGAGAATGTCCACCTTGTCCGCCAGCAACCGTGCCTCGATCACCTCCCAATCATCCGTATTGCTGGAATTGATTGTCTCGGCCAGAATTCCGATCCTGTTCGCCGCCATAATCTGATTACGCATCAGCGACAAGAGCGGGGAGACCAGAAGCGTCAAGCCCTTGCCCTGATCCCGCAGAAGTCGCGTGCCCAGAAAATACACCATGCTCTTGCCCCAGCCAGTCTTCTGAACGACCAATTGCCGCTCGCTTTTCAGAATCCCCTCGATACACTCCCACTGCCCCGGACGGAAATCTGCCGTCGGGTTCGCAAGGGCTGTTTGCAGATAAGCTGTGGCTTTGCCTCTCATTTCTTTTTTCGGTTTCGCCGACGGGCCTTGTCAGCCTGCTTTCGTTTGGCCTTGGCCTTCTTGGCGACATCACGGAGTCGGGCTTGCGCGCGGGGTCGCGATCCCGGCTTACGCATTTCGCTTTCGACGACCATGTCCATGATCTGCTCGTTATCGTCGAGGATGTATAACGGTTTCTCTCCGTTCCATGTCCCGAAATAGTCCGGCCCGTTCTTGCCAAAGTGGTCAACGCCTACGACCCGCCGAAACCGGTATCCGGTCTTCATGCCGGTGGAAATCATCCGCTCGTCCACAATTACGGTCGGACACGCCTGGCAGAAGAACCCGGCGGGAACAAGCATCGCACGGCATGCAGTATCGGTGGCGTAAATGAAATTAGCGCTCTGTTGTTGAGTTGGAGACCCGCAGCGTGGGCATGTTCCCGTATTGCCCGCGAATGCCTTCGAATACGCATGCGTGACACTGCCCTCGAAGAGAGGGAACCCCGAACGACGCACTATCTCTTCGGTTAGCTCTGCGTGCGCTCCGGGGGAGACGCTGTCCAAGTCAACGGTAACCATGCCCTCACTTCTCTGTAGCCGAATATCCGGCCAGCCATCAGCGT
>JAQWAM010000157.1 GCA_028707675.1 Kiritimatiellia bacterium
AGACTGACTTTACCGCAGCACACGCCTGGAGCCAGAGCGCTGACCAGAGCGCAAAGCGAAAGCATCCTGAAAAAACCATGTTTCATAAGACTATCCTGAGCTTTCATAAGGTCGAAACATACGATCATTTTTTATCCAACACTCATAGTATAGCAGTTGTGACCAATATTGCGGTCAAAAAACAAGAATTCTTTTTTTATGCTATTTTGATGCGCTCAGCGCCACCCGTGTGTTAGCATTTTTGGCAAGTAGCGGCTTGTCATGTTTATCAGAAACTCTAAAGCGCGATATTCGGACTCACCGGACTGCCGGGTGCTGGACCTGACGAAGGTCGGCATCCCGGATGTTCCGGTGCTCTCTTTTATCCGTTACACGCGCCGCCAGGCCCCGGTCGACCCCCACTGTCACAAGGGATGCTTCGAGATCGGCCTCTGCCTGCGCGGTTATTTCGTACTCGAAAACAACCATAACCAGCACACGATTATGGCCGGAGACATGTTTATCAACACCCCCGATGCGGCACACCGTATGCTGGATTATCCCAAAGGCACAGTCCTTTACTTCATGATGCTGCGCACGGAAAACTCGAAAGGACGGTTCCTGCGCTTCACCCGCGCCGAGAGCGAGGAGATACGCGCCCGTCTTTATCAGCTTCCCGTTCATCTGAACTCGACCGCCGAGCTGCTTAAACACAATTTCAGAGAACTGTTCCGGTCATACGACATGTTTCAGAAGCGCTACCGCACCATCTGCATGACCACTTCCTGCATGAGCCTGGTCACTGACCTTTTAAAGGCTTCCCGCCCGCACCCCGAGCCCTCGCATGGCGACCGTATCAAAGCGATCATATCCCGCATGCAACAGTCGCCGGCCGAACCATATAATATTGACATTTTGGCGCATCAGGCCGCGCTCTCGCCCTCGCACTTCATCAACCAGTTCAAAAGCCTCACCGGCCTGCCGCCGCACCACTTCCTGCTGATGTGCCGCATTGAAGAGGCCAAGAAAAGACTGCGCGAGACCCGACTGCCGGTCACCCAAATCGCTCACGATCTGGGTTTCTGCTCATCTCAACACTTCGGCTCACACTTCAAGCGCGCCACCGGCCTGAGCCCCCTCGCCTGGCGCAAGCGTTAATTTTGCCGTCCGCGCGACAAGCCACTTGACCCTCCCCGAAAATCAAAAATCGCTACTCGCCAATCGCCAATCGCCAATCAATAACCCGCGTGCCCTTTTTGCCTTTGTGTGAGACCATACCGGTCAAAGCCAAATTTCTCGCTATTGCGCACCGGCAATATTTTCTGTCATAAGCCGTTTATATGAACCACAGCCGAAATCACGGCTGATAAAGGAGATAACCATGAAGAGTCCGATTCTGTTAGCGTGCGCAATGATCGCAGCCATGGCCCTTGGCGGGCTGGCCCAAAATGCTCCGGCCGCCGAGGCCGGCAAACCCAATCAAATCAAAAGGGAACGCCCAAACCGCGGACCCATGACGCCTGAGCGGCGAAAGGCCATGGTCGAGAAGCGTCTGGAAAAAATCAAGGAAAAGGACGAGGCTCTCTACAAAGAACTCGTGGATCTTCGCGAAAAAGACCCGGAGGCATTCCGCAACCGCATGCGCGAAATGGGCCGGGAACGCGCCCGGGCCAACCGGCAGAACGCCGGGAAAGGCATAGGCCAGGGCAAGGGGCAAGGCAAAGGGCAGGGAAAAGGCCCCGGACAAGGACAAGGCAAGGGGCCGAAGGCCGAAAAACCGGAAGAGGCTAAGGCCGACCAATAACCGTCTTTTTCGCCGCCCCGTAACGTGGCGAAAAGACCACCGGCAACTGCGCCCCGCCAAGATCGAAGCCAAAGGTGCGGTTCTTGAGCGAGAGAACCGGCGGCGCCTGAAGACGCTTGGCGCGGGCCAGACCGTTATAAAGACGCCACATTTTTTCGAGATCTTCGCAGAACCGTGCCGCGTCTGGAAACAGCGCCATGATGTCGCCGCCGTATCCGGTCTCTTGTCCGAGGGTTCCCGCCGCATACCATCCCAGCAGATCTTCCGGCGCAGCCTGCGGCTCTCTTTCCGTCCAAGAAGCGAACAGCCGATCATGCCAAGCGTAGATGATCGGATCGCCTTTGCCTTCCTCGACATTCTGCTCCAGACTCAGTTCCGCGGAAGGCACGATGTCGATCGAGCCTTGCGGAATCATCGGCTTGCCGAAAATCTTAAGGTTATAGGCGCGCGCCAATTCCCACACTTCGGTCTTCCATAAATCGCCAAGCGCCGCGAAAAAGCCCGCGATGTCGCCGTACATGGTGCCGTAACCGATGGTACACTCGGATTTGTTGGCGTTGCAGGTGAAAACCCCGTTGAACGCGCTGCTGACTGCGGCCAGCACCCGCCCGGAACGGTCGCGCGCCTGCACATTTTCGACCGCGGCATCATTAAGCTCTAGCGTAAAGCTGTCGGATTCCGCGCCTTGACGCCGACAAACCGTCCCTTGGATCTGCGCGAGTGTGTTCCGCACACTCTCCTCAATCGCGATCTCGGTGTAATAACAGCCCAGATTTACCGCCAGCTCTCTGGCCAAGCCCACCGTGACTTTTGAATTGTGCCTGCTGGGCATGTTCACCAGCAAAAGCCGCTCAGAACCAACCGCCCTGCTGTAAATGGCCGCTGTCAGCGCCGAGTCGATGCCTCCCGAAGCTCCCGCCACCACGCGCTCCAAACCCAGCCGATCCATCTGCGCGCGGCAGGCTGCCTCGATGGCCTGTATCGCGACTACCGACGCATCATGTCGCCCCGTCACGACCGCTGCGCTTAAGGCATCGCCATCCAAAAAAGCCTCTTCGAAGCGTGGCGCCCCCTTTACCTGTCGGTCGGGCAAGGCCAGAACGCTGCCGCCGCTCAGCAAAAAGAGCGCCTTGCCGGTGTCGACAACTCCCGCCGCGCCGCAACGCGCCACCGGCACCCCGAACTCGGCGGCCATGTCCGCGCCGACATCAGGCTCGTCGGCATTCCGCACATAAGGCACGGTGTCGAGGTTGACCAGCAACCGCGCGCCGCGCCTGACCAGAAGACGCGCCGCTTCCGGCTCGCCGCGCCCCAGCCACACCCCCACCCGCAGTCCGTTGAAAACGAACGGCGCCGTCAAAGTTTCCAAAGGCGCGCCCTCCATCCCGGCCACCGCCCCCGCGCACAGGAAACCGCAGTGACGGTCAAAGCGGTTGACCTCCGCAACCTTTTTAGGCACAAACGGCACTGGCGACCCTTCCGGCACGACCGGCCGGCCGTCTTCAAACGCCACCGCCGCGCTGACCGCCCGTCCGCGATAACGCACCGCCGTACCCAGCACCACGGCCATGCCGGCGCTCGCGGCGGCCACAAGCCGCAGGGCAGCTTCGCTGTCGCTCATGAGCGAGTCCCGCCGCCACTCCGCCGCCTCCATCACACCGGTCAGCGCCAGCTCCGGAAAGATGACCAGGCGTTTGCCGCTGACACGCGCCGCCCCGATCGCGCGTATCACCGCGGCGGCGTTAGCCTCCACATCGCCCTGCCGCAGCTGCAACTGGCACACCCT
This sequence comes from Kiritimatiellia bacterium, assembly GCA_028707675.1. Classification (GTDB taxonomy): domain Bacteria; phylum Verrucomicrobiota; class Kiritimatiellia; order RFP12; family UBA1067; genus JAQVQN01. The sequence continues at coordinate 3,570 of JAQWAM010000157.1, forward strand.
GCTCAAACCGCAATCAGCACTCAACATGCCGCGATCCTTTCTCTTCTCTCCCGCGTCCGCACTCCTCGTCATCAAATGGCAGAATCTTCAATAAATATGAAGTTATAGCCATTGTCATGCATCATTTTCGACATTACGCGTATCTTCTCGGAGTAGTCAGGCTGATATGCAAAATATTCCTTGAAGAAATACTGCTCATGATTGGAGAATACGAGATAGTCGCGACCAAGAACCTTCTCTGTGTCACTCCTGAGCGTCTCTGGCGTGCAGAGGTTCAACACCGGCGCATCACCGAAGAGGTTCTTAAAATGCATGCCTGTGTCGTGGTCAAGCACGTAGTTGTAGGTGTTAACCGTACGCCGCGCCTGTTCTGGCGAAATGTGGTTATAAGAGCAGATCGACGCGGTGATTGCCGTATTTCGCGAATCACGCCAGTAAAAGCCCGTCTCGGGCTTACGATTCTGCTCAAGCTTCATGCCGTGTCCGTAAGGCAATCGGCTGCGCTCACCATCGTATTGATAACGCGACCCCACCGAGCACTCCATCAGTTTGATCCCGCAATCCTTCAGCGCGCGACAGCCATCCTTCGACATCGGACACCAATGCGGAACAAGCGCAAAGGTGAAGACGCCATCGCCGGCAAAGCGGTTGATTTCGCCGAAAGTCATGCCAAACAGCTTCTTCACATCCGCATAGTCAATGTTTATCCACGGATAGTCAGGAAACTCCTGCAGCGAGTGGAAGCCGAGTCGAAGCCAGTCCTTGTTCGCCTGCCATTCCGTCTTGTAAGCATCGGTCACCTCCGCGAGCGTGAACTCGTCCATTCCGTAGAAAAAGTCCGTGCGGTAGAAAAGGTTGATCTGCGCCTTGAGCCCATACCGGTCGTGGCACTCCTTCAACGGCGCGAGGAAAGGCGTGTCAAAAAGCGATCGGGGGCGCTGCCGATTCAAATCCCTCAAAAACCAGATGGCATCATCGCAAAAATACGACGCCGACTTCCCCTTCATCGCCGGATTGCAACTGATTTCAACATCCGTGAGAATCGGCGGCAATTCCACCGCTCCCTTCGCAAAATCAGGCAACCCCGCCGACACTGCCTCATTCGGCATCATCGCGTGCGCCGCAGCGCCCGTCAAGGCGGCGCTCTTCAGAAAATCCCTTCTGCTGTTCATCATGAGCTGGTTCCTTTCAATTGTTTAACGGATGGTGAATGCAAGTGTGTACGGACCTTCCCTGACGATGTCCCGCGCAAGCGGTTTAGGGCCGCATGAGTTGCCGCCGAGCCCGCGGCTCTTGGCGTAGATGCCGAAGAATGTCACGTCAGAATCCGGCAGTTCCGCCGGATGCGCGAACTTTACCAGCGTCTCCGGCAAGTAGGGGTTCACCTCGAAAGCGAACGGCGCCGCAGCGGTTTCGAACGTGACCGAATCAAAGCGTGCGG
>JAQWAM010000158.1 GCA_028707675.1 Kiritimatiellia bacterium
CTCTTCCGATCTCATGTCGGCTCGCAGTAGAAGCGGTTGATCACTTCTCATCGCCCGCCGTTGATCGTCCAGTTGTATAGCGACTCTGTGAACAGCGTGTCAAAAACATTGTCCCGTTTCACCAGTGTCCGGCTCAGGTTTCCGACGGTCATGCCGGCAATGCGCATCTTGCGGCCCCGCAGCGGCGCGGATAAATGGGCCCGGGCCAACAGCGTCTCGTCGCCTCCCAGCCAAACGACTAGGCCTTCCATGCCCAGCGTGAACAGCCGCGCCTTCTCTTTGCCGACGGCGATCTCCGGAACTTCGGCAGAAGGCACCGTGAATGCTGGCTCGTCGCCGGAATCGGGCGTGAAAACGCTTATCACGTCCCCGGCGACGCTGACCCGGCACATGCCGTTTGAGGCGTCTTCGGGCACGCAAAGATGCAGTTCCATTCCGTTGACAACCGGCAGACGCACCTTGACCGGTCCGGTGATGTCGCCTTTGAACCAGGTCATGCCGTCCTTGAAAGTCACCCACTGTCCTTCCGGCGAAGCCCAGTGCCGCATGTACGGATCGTTCACATACAGCGGATTTTTCTCGAAGCGTTCGCTGAGCACAATATCCCTGGACAGCACCTCCGGCGCCGTGAAGAACATGTCTCCGTCCGCCGCCGCGACAACCCCCTGAACGCCGCCGGCCCTCACGGCTGCGGAAGGCCTGTGAAAGCACACCATCCTGCCTTCGGCGTAACACCTTAGCTCGTTCGGGCGCAGCGCGTCGAGCGCCAGCGTCACCCTGTTGCTGCTGAAAGCAGCCGTGTGGGTGTCAAGCAACGTCGAGTTGGTCGGCGTGACGTGCTCAAGCCGATATTCCCGAGCGCCTGCGTGTTGGCGGCAGGTGAACCTGAAGCGGTTTTCAGATGATGTGCCTTCAGCGGCGGTCAGTCCGCAAATGAAATCGTCTGATGAAGCCACAAACAGCGATTCTTGGCGCAGCGCCCCGTCCAATGGCGAACCGTACTCCCAAATGTTGGTCAGCGCGTCAACCGGCGGCGAATAAAGCCATGTCGTGCCCTCACGCAAGAGCGCGGTCATGCCGGGCGACTGGCGCCGCGTCGCAAACGCCACGTCTTCCGGCGCGTCGAAAGGCCGGTCGCAATGGGTCTCGGCCAGCACATCGTCGAAGCGGGTGCTCTCGCCTGCGGGCATGTTGGAGAAAAGCCCGAAGCGCCCGCCCGGCGGCAAAAGCATTTTGCGGCGGATGACCTCTATGTTGTCGGCGCGGCATATTACGCGGTCGTCGTGCAGTTGCACTTCCAGCAGCAGCCACTGCCCCGCCGGCAGCTCCGTCTCCACCGTGTCCAGAATTTCAACCGGTTCATCCGCCTGCCTCGGCTTGCGCCAAAAGTCAAGCGTCAGACGGCCGGCAGACGGATCCGTTCGCGTCGTGAACGCCAGATACCCACCGTACTCGCCAGCCAAAAAAACCAAACCGTTGGTCCCGCTGTTGTGCTGAACCGCCGCGCGGTAAACGTAACGGCTGTAAAACGGCTCGCCGGCCAGAACCGCGCCGTTGGTGCCCCCGCCCTCCAAGGTGTAGAAGTTAGGACTTTTCTCCGGCTTGGGCTGGCGCGCGAGCTGGTACCCGCCGGATGATCCGCTGACTGAACCGGTTACGGAGTGCAGCTTCCAAATCCCCGAAATGACCTCCCAGGTCGGCGGGAACTCGGAACCGGCCGGCACCAGAAAATTATCCTCGAATTTGAAACTGCCCAACTTTTGTGTGTAATCGTCAATCTTGTCCGCGTCGGGCGCGTTGCCTGCCGCGTGCCATATCTCCATGCCGCCAGACCAACATTCCGGCATTTTCAGGACCGGCCGCTCGTCCACATACCCCACCCAAGCGTCAGATGTCCGCTTCAGGACAAACCAGCGCAGGCCGCCGCCAACTTGCGCGCAGGGCAAAGCCGAGACCCGCTTCCGCAAATCCTCCGGAAAATAATCGGCAGGGAAAAACCGGCAGCGCGTCCCGGCGCCGCTAAGGCTGACATCAAAGCCATTGCCGTTTTCAGGATCGAGCACTCTGACGCGGATCTCCCCCTTCGGGTCAGCAAGCAGGTTCATGGCCGCCAGCGATTCGCGTTCCTTAACCTCCAGACGCCTGACCCAATCCGCGTCATCCGCAAGCAAAACCCCAATCCCTAAAACAAAATACGCCCCCAATATAAACGAAACATTTTCTTTCACGGATATTATTATAGCATTGTCCCAGATTGACGTTAAAGCGCAATGTGCGGTTGCGTCAGCATTATGATCAGGTGTGCCAACAACTATCGGCTGCATAAATAAAATTGGCGATGCTGCCTGACAATCCGCCGCGCCATCAATCGTCATCAGGATGATACGCTACCGCGAACAACAGGTTTTGATAGACGGCGGCAAGCTGGTCACAAACCCGCTCCGACGAGAACTTCTTTGCCACACGCTCCTTGCCGCCCGCAGCCAGACGCGCGGCGGCGGCAGGGTCGCGCAACAATGCCACCGCAACTTTCGCCATCTCCCAATGGTCGCCGTCACGCACCAGCATCCCTGAAATGCCGTTTTCTATGATCATCGCAGGGCCTCCTGATTCCGCCGCTATCACCGGCACGCCCGCCGCCATCGCCTCGCAGATAACGCGCCCGAAAGGTTCACCCAGCGCCGGGTGCAACAGCAGGTCGAACGCCGGCAGCACATCCTCGGACGTGTAACAATCCTGAACCCACTGCAGGCTCTCGGAGAGGCCCGCCTCCGCTGCCTGCCGCTCCAGTTCCGACAACCACAAGGCGTGCTCACCGAAAAGGTCGCGGCCGACAATCAGGAAACGCGCGTCGGGCAATGACTCGCGAATCAAGGCCGCCGCCGCTATGAAAGCGTCATGCCGTTTCCAGGGTATCAGGTGCGCGACCATGCCGACCACCGGCGCTCCGCCGGGCAACCCCAATCTGGCGCGGCAGGCGGCTCGGTCACACCGGTCGAAACGTTTTAGGTCGACACCGTTGCGAACCACCCTGATATGGCCCAACACCCGCGGCGACAGGATCTCGGCCAGCCACTCGTCAACGGCACTGGAAACCGCGATGATCCTTTCAGCCTTTTTGCCGGCCTCACGAGCGGCAAGTTCCGGCAGGCGCAGGTCGCGCACATGCCAGACCACAGGTATCCGGGTATGGGTGCCCTTGGCTACCACGAATGCGGTCAGGCTGTTGGCGTGGACGATGTCAGGTTTGACTATGCGCAGTATCTGAGCTACCGTGGAGGGCGACTGCAATATTTTAGAGGCCGTCACGAAAAAACCGAAACCGCGCCTGCGCGCGCGCAACGTCGACACCGGATAAACCGTTATCCCGGCCTGCTTCAGGCGGTCGTTCAGAAACCCCTGCGGCGCAGCCGCGACGATTTCGATTCCGCGCGCCGCAAGCCCGACACATGCCTCCAGCATGCTCATCTGAGCGCCGCCAGGCTCAGACACCAAATCTAACCACAAAACTTTCATTGTTTCTTAAAATAGTAACAACATGACCTGACAATGTAAACATCCGTCTCCATTTTTTTCGGGCACACCTGCAATGGCATATCCCGCTCAGAATATCTTCTCTTCGTCAATGTCAGCGTCGTCGTCGTCCTCTTCCCGGAAGCCTGCGCCGCTGTCCCAGTCATCATCGCACTCTTCCTCGTCCGGATTGGCGAACAGGCGGCTTTGCAGGGAACCGGAACCGGCTACAGCCTCGCAGAAACGGCAGTCGAACTCGTCGCATTTCAAACACAAAACCGGCGAAAAATCCGCTGCGTCGATTTCGCCGTCAAGCACCAGCGGGCATGTGCGGGCGTTAGGGACCGCGCTGCCCCGCGCTTTGGCAGGTGCCTGCACAGCAACCTTTGCCGGTTTCGCAGGAGGCGTTTTACCGGCAGGCGCCGCAGCTTTCTTTGCCGTGCGCGCTTTAGCCGCCGCGACATCCTTCACTCTGACCTTTTCCTGTTTTTTATTAGCAGCCATAACTTCCCCGCAATATGTCGATATATTTTGCCTGAATCGTACACCGTATGTCACTACTTTTCGGATTGTGGCTTGTCTATTTTTTTGTGATGAACATCTCGGCATAACCCGGCTCAAGCCGGTAAATGGTTCCGTAGCGGTCGGCGTCGATCGCCTCACCGTCCTCAAGAATGCGCTTGACGCCCTTCTCCAGTTCGATGTCGAGGCGCATGTATTCGTTGGGACTGCGGTTGACCACCATAAGGATGTCATGATGCCCCTGGCGAAGCAATGCCACGAGCGCACCCTCGGCCTTCAGCGACTTCACAAACGGCGGCAGCGTCTCCAGCCTCTTCGTTTTCTCCGGAAGCGGTTCAGTATGCCAGACACCAACAGACTCCGCGCCGACCAAACGGTCGAAGCGCGCATGAAGTTCCCTGTTCATGCGCTTGACACGATCATAGGCGAGGCCACGCTTGCCGTCCGTCGTGATGCATCCGTCGTGAAACAAGAGCACCTGTCCCGGATCTGGCGTATAGAAGGTGAAATACTGAATCGCCTTCGCGCCATAGGCAAGTGCCGAGTAGACTTCAAGACGCAGCGTAGACCTCGTTGGCACGGGCATGTCGTCGCCGAAGAACATCGATGTGTTACGCGCGAACAGCCAGAGCGGTACGTTGCGCTCTTCCGCCACGTCACGGGCGATCTCGAGATTTTTGTACCAGCTCGGCTTCAACTGCCAAGGCCCGGCGGGAATTACCTTGGGCACAGGAAGCTTCGACCGCACGGAGGTCGGATAGTTGTCGATGGAAAGGAACGGCAGACGCATCTCGTCTAGCGCCCGTTCGAGGTATTCACGGTAATCGTCAACACCCAGATAGTTAAGGCGACTTGTCACGTTGGTTGAATACGGATTCATGTTGACATAATACCCATGCCGATCGTCGAGCCGTTTGATTCGTTCGCAGGCGTCTCCAACCTTCTTCCACAGTCTGGCGTGCGGCTCGTCTGTC
>JAQWAM010000159.1 GCA_028707675.1 Kiritimatiellia bacterium
GTGGACGATCAAGACACAGCGCATCGCGCCGGGGCAGAAGAACAACTGGTACACTGAGATATTGGGAACCAAGGCGTCCGCGCGCTGGTCGAGTGTCAGCGCGGATATGCTGGAAGTGATGAGCTGTGACGGGAAAGAGCAGGTCTGGGGGCAGATGCAGACCGGGCACGAGACCGCTTATCCGGCCATAACCGGCGGGATCTTCCAGTTCGGTTTCAGTGATTCGATCCTGCAGATGTGGGCGGCGTTCCTGCACGAGCTGCACCACGGCCAGCCTGTCAACCGGTTCGCCGGGTGTGTGAAGCCGGAGGAGGCGGAGTTGAGCCACCGCCTGTTCACCGCCGCGCTGCGGTCGCAGCGCGAACATAGCGTGGTGGCGGTGGAAATTTGAAACCGGAAATTTGAGACTGGAAACTGGAAGCTGGGAAAGGGGAGTGGATATTGAGGGCCGAGGAACAGGCAATGAGTCAGGGAGGATGTCTGATCGGGCTGGATATAGGATCCAGCGAGGTCAAGGGAGTGCTGCTTGCCGCATCCGGCAGGCTGCTTGCTGGGGTCAGCAGGCATAACCGGCTGCTCGCGCCGCGCGACGGATGGGTTGAGCTTGATCCGGCCGGGCATCTCGAGAACGTTTGCGGGATACTGCGCGAGCTGGCGGCGGCGGCGCCGGAAAAGGTTATGGCGGTTGCGATGGCCGCGGCATCCGGCAACACGCTGCTGACTACGGAAGCGGGCGAGCCTCTCGGCAACATCATAAGCTGGATGGACCGGCGGGCGTCCGAGCGGATCCCTGCCGCCTTGTCAGGTTTGGAAGCGGAGGACGTCCGGCGCATCGCAGGCTGGCCGTGTGTCGGTTCATTCCCGCTGGCGCATCTGGCCTGGTTGCGGGAGAACCGGCCGGATAGTCTGCGACGCGCCGGGCATGTCGGCATGGACACAGACTGGCTGGCGTATCAACTGACCGGGATCTGGCGCATGGATCACTCTACAGCCACAACCTTTCATTTGCAGGATCAGGTTACGGGCGGATATTATCAGCCTTTTCTGGACCGGCTGGGCATAGAGCGGCAGCGGCTTTCGGAATTGATCGCGCCGGGTCAGGCGGTCGGGACGCTGCGGCCGGAGATGGCGGTCAGGACCGGGTTGCCGGAGACGACGCTTCTTGCGGCAGGTTGTTTCGATCATCCGGCGGCGGCGAGGGCTGCCGGCGTGATAGAGCCGGGCATGCTGATGCTCTCTTGCGGGACTTCCTGGGTAGGATTCGTGCCGTGCGGGAAGCGCGAGACCGTGCTTAAGGCACGGATGCTGTGCGAACCTTTCCTGTCCGGATCTGGCGGCCCTTGGGGCGGCATGTTTTCGGTGCCGCACATCGGGCGGGCGATCACATGGTATGTTGACAACGTGATCGCGCCGCGCGAGGCGCCGGAGCGGCGCGTGCGGGTGTTTGACGAGATGGCCGGGCGGTCCCGGCCCGGCGCGAACGGGGTCAAGATTGATCTGCGCCAGAAGCCGCAGGCGCCGGATGCCGATCCTGCCGATGTCAGCCGGGCGGTCATGGAAAGCGCGGCGCGCCTGATAGCGGACAAGCTGGCGGAAGCTTCGTCAGCCGGGTTGTCGTACCGGCGTGCCGTGATGGTTGGCGGGCCGTCGCGCAGTCCGGTCTGGCCCGCGATTGTGGCAGATATCACCGGATTGGAGGTCGAGGTCGGGGGCAGGGGCGCGGGCGCGCGCGGCGCGGCGATGCTGGCAGGCATAGGCGCCGGATTTTACGGAGACGAGCAGGACGCTTTGGCGGTCTGGGGCCGGGGAAGGGGTTTTGATGGATAATTTGAGCGTGACGGACAGGCGGATTTACGAGGAAGAGCTGCGCGGTTTCCTGCCGCGCAAGATTTTTGACGCGCATGTGCATTTATTTGACGGCACATGTCTTAAACCCGGGAAAGGGTTTGCCGAAAAGAGCGTTTACCGGAAATTCGGGAGCGAGTTCAGGATCGGGCAATATCTGGAATGGGCGCGGCAGAGCCTGCCGGAACCGGAGATACATCTGAACGGGTTCGGGCAGCCGTCTTTCATTTCGGATCTGGACGCTTCGGCGGTTTATTCCGGACGCATATCGGACAACCGCCGATTCTTCGGCATGGCGCTGGTGTCGCCCAAGGATGCTGTTGAGGATGTCATCCAGCGTGTCGAGGCGAACCGCCTGGTCGGCTACAAACCATACCTTAACTTCGTGGACTGGAAGGCCAAGGGCGAGATTACCATTCACGACATGTTGCCGGATGCGCAGATGGCGGCGGCGGACGAGAGGGGGTTGGCGGTCACGCTGCACATCCCGCGCGACAGGCGGCTTGCCGATCCTGTCAATCAGGAACAGATGGTGGAGTTGTGCCGCGGTTTTCCCGGCGCGCGGGTCATTTTCGCCCATATCGGCAGAGCTTATTATCTCAAAAACGTGATCGGGTTTTTGGACGGCATCGCCGCTTGTCCCAACGCCTATGTCGATACGGCTATGGTCAACCACGAGGGTGTGCTGGAGTACACCTTCCAGAACTTCCCGCGCGGGCGCATACTGTTCGGCACGGACGCTCCGATCGCCATGTTGCGCGGCAAGTCGGTGGAGATCAACAACCAGTACGCCTATCTGATGGGAGAGGATTATGCGATCGGTTCAACAATTTACGATGCCGGGCATGCGGTGCGTTTCACGAGTTTTTACTACGAACAGTTGCGCGGCATCAAGGTGGCGGCGCAACGTGCCGGTCTCAGCCGTGACGAGGTCGAAAACATCTTTTTCAACAACGCCGATCAGCTTTTCCGCGGGATCGCGGGAAAGAATTATGGAGACAAATTATGCCTTATAGAAAAAAGCCTGTTGTCGGCCTGCTGCCTTTTTACCTGAAACTGTATGATGATCACCAGCCGGAACGGCGCAACGGGTTTTCCGCTTTTTTGCGGCGGATAACCGATCAGCTTGAGCGGTGCGGAATCGAGGTGCGCACTGCGCCGGTATGCCGTGTCGAGAGTGAGTTTCAGGGCGCGATTAAGACGCTGGAGCAAGACGGCGCGGACTGCATCGTCACACTGCATCTGGCCTATTCGCCATCACTGGAGGCTTTGGAAGCTTTTTGCGGGACGCGCTTGCCGATCATCATTCTGGACACCACCATGGACGCGGACTTCGGTCTGGCGGTTGATCCGGCGCGCATCATGTACAACCACGGAGTTCATGGGGTAATGGATTTCGCATCGATGCTGCGCAGGCGGCGACGGCACTATGATATCGTGGCCGGTCACGATTCCGATCCGTCGTTATTTAAGCGCGTCACAGAGAAAGTGAACGCGGCGGTGATCGCGAACGCGCTGCGCGGCAGCAAGGTTTTACGGGTCGGGCACACCTTCGCCGGCATGGGTGATTTTTCAGTGGCCGAGGATGTGCTGGCCGCGAAGCTCGGTGTCACGGTGCGGCAGATCGGTCTGGATGTCTTGGATCAGGCGGTCGAAAAAATCAGCGACGCGGAGGTGTCCGAGGAGGTGGCTGCCGACCGCCAAAGGTTTGACTGCGAGCTGCCGCCGGACCACCACGAGCGCTCGGTGCGGGTCGGGCTTGGATTGCGGCGCATTGTTGAGCAAGATGGGTATCAGGCCCTTAGCGTCAATTTTCAGGCTTTTGACCGCGGTGACCGTCCGTCCGACACCATGCCCTTTCTGGAGATATCCAAGGGAATGTCGCGCGGCATCGGCTATGGCGGCGAAGGCGATGTCTTGACTGCCGCGCTGGTTGGGGCGCTGGCGCGCGCTTTCGGCGCGGTGACCTTCACGGAGATATTCTGCGCCGACTGGGCGGGTGACAGCCTGTTCCTGTCGCACATGGGCGAGATCAACCCGGCTATAGCCGAGGCCAGGCCGCGCGTGATATCCAAGCCTTTTTTCCTCGGCGTATCGCATGATCCGGCAATCTTGACGTGCGCCGTGAAACCCGGGCCCGCGGTTTTCGTGAATCTGGCTCCGGGGCCGGACGACAGTTTCTCGTTGATCATTGTGCCGGTCGATGTGCTGCCGGAAGGCGACGGGCTTGCCCCGGCCATGCGCAATGCCATACGCGCGTGGGTTCGTCCGCGCGGCGGCGTGGCGCCTTTTCTCGAGGCCTATTCGCGCGCGGGCGGAACGCATCACAGCGCGCTGGTGCTGGGGGAGCATGTGGAGGCGATCAAGGCTTTCGGTCGAATGATCGGGTTGGAAACCAAGGAGATATAAATGAACGGGAATCAAGGTTTCGCGTTGAACGCTTGGGATTTCACGGCGTTTATAGGTTATCTTGTGATATTGTGTTTCATCGGGTTCTGGGCCGGGCGCAAAAAGAAGCAAGAGTCGGCCGACTACTTCCTTGCCAGCCGGAGCCTGCCTTGGTATGTGGTGGGCGGTTCGTTCATCGCATCCAACATCAGCACCGAGCACTTCATCGGGATGATCGGCGCGGCCTTCGTGTACGGCATCTGCGTGGCGATGGCCGAATGGGCCAACATCATCAGCTTCTCATTTCTGATCTGGCTATTCATACCGTTCCTGCTTTCGGCGCGTGTGTTCACGACTCCCGAGTTCATGGAACGTCGTTTCAATTCGGTGTTGCGCCAGTTTTTCGCGGCGGTCACGATCATCAGCAACGTTGTGGCGTTTCTGGCCGCGGTGCTTTACGGTGGCGGGTTGGCCATTCAGAAGCTGTTCGGTTGGAATCTGTGGGTCTCGATCATAGTGCTGGGGCTGCTGGCAGGGAGCTGGGTGGTGTACGGCGGGTTGGTGTCCGTGGCGTGGACCGACCTGTTCACGGTAGCCGTGATGTTGGTCGGAGGGACGCTGGTTACGATCTTCGGCCTGCAGATGCTTGCAGGCGATTCGGGCTCGCTGATCGACGGGTTCAGGATCATGGTCGAGCGGAATAACGCGCAAGCCGGTGTTTGGCGGGAGGTGGTCGCGCAAAACGCGCCTAACATCGTCGGCATG
>JAQWAM010000160.1 GCA_028707675.1 Kiritimatiellia bacterium
GGAAGGCAAATTATTAAACTTTTGTTTATCAACGGATCGGGCAGTGTTGGAGTGGTAAGCGGTAAAGCTGTGGCGCTGATACAAATGAAAAGCGATGGGACATAATGCCCCAATCAGGCCTGAGTGTGCCACAAAAAGTGTGCCATCAGCGTGTCGCACATCGGACGATTTCAATTTCTATCAGTTGGGGTTAAAGTTGTAATATTATGCAGTGCAATTATTTATGACTTTACTGCTTTTATGGTTGAAACAATTTGGCATTTAAGTTGCTTAAATTGCGGTGTTCGCGTCAGAATGATTTTGCGTTTATCAGGGTATTGGCGAAGCGAACAGAACGGAGCTTTCAATGGCAAAAGTTTTAGGGATAGATCTGGGAACCACCAACTCCTGCATGTCGGTGATGGAGGGCGGGGAGCCGGTGGTGATACCGAACGCCGAGGGGCACCGCACGACGCCTTCGATCGTGGCTTTCACGAAGAGCGGTGAGCGTCTGGTCGGGCAGGCGGCCAAGCGACAGGCTGTGACCAACCCCAAGAACACGGTGTACTCGATTAAGCGTTTCATGGGGCGGCGTTACGACGAGATGGCGCAGGAGATATCGATGGTGCCGTACGATGTCGTGCGCGCGGCCAACGGCGACGCGCAGGTGAAAGTCGGCGACAAGGTTTATTCGCCGCCGGAGATATCGGCTATGATCCTGCAGAAGCTGAAGGCTGACGCGGAGGCTTTTTTGGGGCAGCCCGTCACGCAGGCGGTGATAACGGTGCCTGCGTATTTCAACGACAGCCAGCGCCAGGCCACGAAAGACGCGGGACGCATCGCCGGACTTGAGGTGCTGCGGATCATCAACGAACCCACGGCGGCCTCTCTGGCATACGGCTTGGACAAGAAGAAGGACGAAAAGATCGCGGTCTACGATTTCGGCGGCGGCACTTTCGACATTTCTGTGCTGGATATCGGTGACGGCGTTTTCGAGGTCAAGGCCACCAACGGCGATACGCATCTGGGCGGTGACGATCTGGATCAGGCCGTGATGAACTGGATGACCGACGAGTTTAAAAAGGAGAACGGGATCGACCTCTCCAAGGACATGATGGCGCTGCAGAGGCTGAAAGAGGCTGCGGAGAAGGCCAAGTGCGAGCTCTCTTCCGCGGCCGGTTCCGAGATCAACCTTCCGTTCATAACAGCCGACAGCACGGGTCCGAAGCATCTGACGCTGGCTCTCAGCCGCGCCAAGCTGGAGCAGTTGACAGCCTCGCTGATAGAGCGCACGGCGCCGCCTTGCCGCAACTGCATGCGTGACGCGGGGCTCAGCTCCGTGGACGAGGTGGTGCTGGTCGGCGGCCAGACGCGCATGCCGCGCATGCAGGAGAAAGTCAAAGAGATTTTCGGCAAGGAGCCGCACAAGGGTGTCAATCCGGATGAGGTGGTGGCCGTGGGCGCGGCCATCCAGGGCGGCATCCTGAAGGGCGAGGTCAAGGACGTGCTGCTGCTTGACGTGACGCCTCTGACGCTCGGCATCGAGACGTTGGGCGGTGTGATGACGCCGCTGATCGAGCGCAACACCACGATCCCAACCAAGAAAAGCGAGATTTTCAGCACGGCGGCTGATAACCAGCCTTCGGTGGAGATTCACGTCCTGCAAGGCGAGCGCAAGATGGCAGGCGACAACAAGACCATCGGCAAGTTTCATCTCGACGGCATACCGCCGGCTCCGCGCGGTCGTCCGCAGATCGAGGTTTCTTTTGACTTGGATGCCAACGGCATACTGAATGTCAGCGCCAAGGATCTCGGCACCGGCAAAGAGCAGAAGATCACCATCACGGCGTCCAGCGGCCTCAGTAAGGAGGAGATCGAGCGCATGCGCAAGGACGCCGAATTGCATGCCGCCGAAGACGCAAAAAGGCGCGAGGAGGTCGAGACCCGTAACCATGCCGAGAACCTGTGTTACCAGGTCGAAAAAACAGTATCGGAGAACGCCGAAAAGATCCCGGCTGAAACCAAGGCGCCGGTTGAGAAGGCCGTGGCCGATCTCAAGGAAGCGCTTAAAGGCGAGTCGATTGAGGAGATCAAGTCGCGGCAGGAAGCTCTGACCAAGGCCATGGATGAGGTGACCAAGGGCATGTACAGTCAGCAGGCCGCGGGGCAGGCCGGCGCGGAAGCGGCGACCGGAGGGGCCGGCGGAGGAGAGCAGCCCAGCGCGGAAGAGCCGCGCGGCGGCGCGGGCGCCGGCGATGACGGTGTCATCGACGCCGACTACACGATGATGGATGACAACAAGAAGAAATAAGGGGATTTAGAAGCTGCCGGGCGGGTGTCCGGTCGGCATGAAAACCAAACCGTTTAAGTCAAAGCACTTAAAGAAGGAGAGAAACATCATGGCGAAAATTCGTCCGCTCGGCGACCGCGTGTTGGTCGAGCCCATTGACGTCAAGGAAGTCAACAAAGGCGGTATCATCATACCTGATTCCGCGAAAGAAAAGCCGATGGAGGGCAAAGTTGTAGCCATCGGCAAGAAGCGTGACGACGACGGGAAAGAGATCCCGTTCGATGTCAAGGCCGGGGACAAGGTTCTGTTGCCGAAGTACGGCGGCACGGAAGTGAAGATCGACGACAAAACCTACCAGCTCGTCCGCGAAGAGGATCTGCTGGGCGTGATTGTTTAAACTTAACCAATTAGTTTACGGAGATTGATGATATGTCTGCTAAACAGATGATGTATGATATGGAAGCCCGTCAGAAGATTCTGGCCGGCATCGGCAAGCTCAGCAAGGCGGTCGCCTCGACCCTCGGTCCGAGCGGGCGAAACGTGATTCTGGACAAGAAGTTCGGGTCGCCGGCCATAACCAAGGACGGTGTGTCCGTGGCCAAAGAAATCGAGCTGCCCGAGCCCTTCGAGAACATGGGTGCGCAGATGGTGCGCGAGGTAGCCAGCAAGACCAGCGACGTGGCCGGCGACGGAACCACGACCGCGACGATCCTGGCGGACTCGATCTACCGCGAAGGCTTGAAGAATGTCACGGCCGGCGCGAACCCGATGGCGATCAAGCGCGGCATCGACAAGGCCACCAAGGTGGTGGTCGAGGCCATAGCCAAGCAGGCGAAGAAGGTCAAGGATCCCGCGGAGATCGCCCAGGTCGCCGCGATATCGGCCAACGGCGAAGAGGAGATCGGCACGATCATCTCCGACGCCATGGACAAGGTCGGCAAAGACGGCACCATCACGGTTGAAGAGGCCAAGACCTTGGAGACCACGCTTGACGTGGTCGAGGGAATGCAGTTTGACAAGGGTTATCTCTCGCCCTATTTCGTGACGAACGCTGAAGAGATGGAGTGCGTGCTCGAGAATCCCTACATCCTGATTTTCGAGAAGAAGATCTCCAGCCTCAACGACATGCTGCCGCTGCTGCAGAATGTGGCTAAGTCCGGCAAGCCGCTGATGATCATCGCCGAGGATGTCGAGGGCGAGGCGCTGGCCACGCTCGTCGTGAACAAGCTGCGCGGCACCCTGCAGGTGTGCGCGGTCAAGGCGCCTGGCTTCGGCGACCGCCGCAAGGCGATGCTCGAGGATATCGCGATCCTCACCGGCGGCACCATGATCAGCGAGGATCTGGGCATCAAGCTCGAGAACGTCGAGATCAACCAGCTCGGGCGCGCCAAGAAGATCACGGTCGACAAGGACAACACCACGATCGTGGAAGGCGGCGGCAAGACCAGCGACATTCAGGGCCGCGTGGCGTTGATCAAGAAGCAGATCGAGGACACCACCTCCGATTACGACCGCGAGAAGCTGCAAGAGCGGCTGGCGAAACTGGCGGGCGGCGTGGCCATCATCAAGGTCGGCGCGCCGACCGAGGCGGTCATGAAGGAAAAGAAGGACCGCGTTGACGATGCGTTGCACGCGACCCGCGCCGCGGTGGAAGAGGGCATCGTCGCCGGCGGCGGCGTGGCCCTGATCCGCTGCCAGAAAGCGCTGGACAATATGGAGGTGTGCGGCGACGAGAAAGTCGGCGTGGCCATCATCCGCAAGAGCCTTGAGGCGCCGTTGCGCCAGCTCGTCGAAAACGCCGGGCTTGAGGCCGCGCTGATCGTCGAGAACGTCAAGAACGGCAAGGGCTCCTACGGCTACAACGTGGCGACCGGCCAGTACACCGACCTGGTCAAGGACGGCGTGCTGGATCCGGCCAAGGTCACGCGCAGCGCCCTGCAGAACGCGGCGTCGATCGCCGGTCTGCTGCTCATCACCGAGTGCATGGTCACGGAGATTCCCGAGAAGAAGGAAGCTCCGATGGGCGGCAACCCGGGCATGGGCGGCATGGACATGTAACACAGGCGCCCAGGCGCTGAACAAGAAAATAGAGCCGTGAGTCTGATCGACTCACGGCTCTTTTTTTTTCGTCCGGCGGCATCATGATCATAGACAAGCCAGCCGCCGGGGGTTCCGGGCGAAATGAGAGGGTAACTTCGGTGTGTGGGTGTGTGAGTGTGTGAGGTAGGGACGCATCCCCGAGGCGTCCGCGGCGCTTTCGGGGAAACCGCCCTACCGTTTTCGACACGGCTTCAGTATGACAAAATGGCCAAGTTATAGGTAAGCCAGGATTACAGGATTAACATGATTTCGGATTGAAGTTATAGGTAAGGAAGGACTGACATTATGACGGAAGTACGGAGACGCGCGTTTCTTACAGGGGCGACATTAAGCGCGGCGGCGATGGGGTTCCCGGCGATCATTCCTGCGACGGCGTTCGGCGCCAACGAGCGGATCGCGGTCGGCTGCATAGGCGTAGGTGATCGCGGAACGCTTAACATGCGGAATTTAATGGGCGGTGACGGCTGCCGGATCGTGGCGGTCTGCGACGTGCAGCGCGACCGCATGCAGAAGGCGAAGGGGCTTGTAGACCGGAAGTACGGCGACAAGGGGTGCGCGATGTACGGCGACTACCGCGAGCTGCTGGCGCGCAAGGACATCGAC
>JAQWAM010000161.1 GCA_028707675.1 Kiritimatiellia bacterium
GGGATTTTTTTGTCACGCCTGAAGAGGAGGCCGCGTTACCGCGTTTGCGCCGCCTGACATGGGCGGCGTATCCGGCGCAGGGGCCAATGGAGCTTGGCACGAACGTTTTACCTTCGGTGTTTCGTGATGATGACGCGTTCCGCCGGTTGGGCTTTATGGCAATGCCTGAAGCCGATGGCGGATCGCAGGCACTGCAGCCTGTGGACATAAGCGGTGGCGGGCGCATTGCCGAGGGCTGGTGGCGCCTGATACGGTTCGGCACTGTCGAGTGTGAGACGCCAATGCCGGATTATTTGGCGGGCAAGCATCTGCCGCGGCATGTCAACCGCTGGCTTTCAGAGTGCCAGAGCCGTTTGAGCAGCGGTTACGGTCGCACGGTTAGATGGTATCAAATCTCTATGCCGCCGTGCCGCGAGCTGGTCTGGTCGGAGGATTTGCCCGCGGAATTCTTGAAGCTCAGCGGTCTGGGGCTTGAGCGGCATCTGCCGGCGCTGGCCGGCTTCAAGGTCGGCGGCGAGGCGGTCACGGAGCATGTGCGGCGTCAGTGGGCCGTGGCCGTGAAATCGCTTTGGCGCGAGCGTATCGGCAAGACGATCGATGAGCTTGTGTACGCGGCCGGTCTTGACGCGGGCATCAGCATAGACCAGTCGCCGCTTGATCCTGAGGAGGTGGCCATGTATTTCAGACGGCCGATGATCAATTGTTCGCGCGACGAAGTTTCCGCGCAGGCGAACCGCCGCGCGGCAGGCGGCGCGCGCGCGATGGGGCGTCGGCTGGTTACGGGACGGTTGGCAACGACGGAGGCGACGAACTCTCCCGTGGCGGCGATACTGCCTTTCCTCTGGAAACGCGCGGTTGACCGCCTGCTTGCGGATGGCGCTACGCGTATTTTGCTGGACATCGGCGGCGCGGTGCCTAACGGTAACAGGTTGGGGGGGCTGAGCGAGTTGTGTCTTTATCTGCAAAGGTGCCAGACGCTGTTGCAGAAGGGCGAGCCCGTGGCAGACATGCTGGTTTGGGCGGATGCTTTACCGTCAGTGCTGGATGGCTATTCGTTTGATTGTGCGAATGCCGTTATGCTGGAATCTGCTTTTTTTGAAAACCGCTGCGTCTGTTTCGAGTCGGAGCGCTCTTACCGGCATGTCGCGGTGACGGCGGAGTCGCTGCGGCGGGCGGGAGCGGATAAGCTGATCCGGCAATTGACCTCGAAGGGGGTCGTCGTGTGGCTGGTGCCGACCGGCGAGAATGAAGAAGAACAGGTGTTCGGAAGCCTTTCGCAAGGTCATGGTGACGGGGAGGTTCGGCGTTTCCGTGAAAGGGCGGGCGGCCTGCCTGCGGCGGATTTCGTCTGGCGCTCGGACGAGGCGGACATTCGGCTGCGTTTCCTGCACCGGCGGACCGCCGGGCGTGAGATATACTTCGTGGTGAACGACAGCGACGTGGCCGGGCCGGTCGAGTGCGTGTTCCGCGACACCGGCAGGGGTGTGCCTGCGCGCTGGGACCCGGTCAAGTGCGAGGTCGGCCTGCTGGACGGCAACGCTGCCAGACTACCGGACGGGCGTGTTTCCGCCGCCTTTTTCATGGAGCCCTTCGACGCCTGCTTCATCGTCTTTGAGCGGTGAGCGGGTGGGGGAACGTTCTTCTCACAAAGCAACAGCGCTACAACAGGAAAAAAGAAACGAGCCAGACACAGAGAAAAGTGGCGGCGCCCATTACAACCGTTGCGGAGGTGTAGACCTTCAGCGTCGTCCCGGAATCGATGCCGGAAAACCGTGAGACCACCCAGAAATAGGAGTCGTTGGCATGCGAGACCAACATCGAGCCGGAGCCCATGGCCAGCATCGTTAGGACACGTCCCATGTCGGATGCCAACCCGAGGGCGGGCAACATGGGAGCCACCAGCGAGGCGGCCGTGATGATCGCCACCGTGGAAGATCCTTGAGCGGTTTTCAGCACGGCGGCAATCAGAAAGGGAATGGCGAGCCCCAGTCCCGTCTGCAACAGATGCTCGCCCGCATAGGCGCCGGCACCGGTCTCCCGGATCACCAGGCCGAACATGCCGCCGGCGCCGGTGACGATCAAGATGGGGCCGGCTTTCTCGATGGCTGACTCGAGCAGGCTGTTGATCTCCTTCATCGATCGGTCCCTGAGCAGCAGAAAAGATAGCAGCACGCCCGCAAGCAGCGCGACGACAGGCTGGCCGAGAAAAGATAAGGCACGGATGAAACGGCCCCCTCCGGCAGGCTGCAGCACTTCCAGCAGCGAGCCCAAGGCAATCAGCAATAGCGGCACCACGATGGGCAACAAGGAGAGAAACAGCGGTGGCAACGGCGAGGAATCGTCGTCGTGCCCGGATTCGGCAGGCATCTCCTCCGCGACCGGCTGCGCACCCATCTGCCAGCGGATCCAGAGGTGGGCGGCCGCTGATGCCGGGATGGCGAAAAGAGCGCCCAGCAGAATCAGCATGCCGAGGTGGGCCTCCATGATGCCCGAGGCCGCCAGCGCTCCCGGATGGGTGGGGGTGAGGTTGTGCACGGCGTAGAGTGAGGTGGCCAACACGAAAGCGACAACCGGCAACGCGATCCGCGCTTTGCTGCTGAACGACTTTGCCAGTCCGCTCAGGATGATATACCCCGAGTCACAAAAGATGGGCAGCCCCACCAGATAGCCCGTAATCCCCATCGCGGTGGCGGCTCTGCTTCTGCCTACGCGCGCAAGGATGTGGCTGGCGATGCTGGCGGCGGCGGCGCTCTTCTCCAGCACCACGGCGATGATAGCGCCGAAGAGGATCAGGAATCCGATGGAGGAGATGGTGCCGCCAAACCCCTGCTTCAGGATATCAACGGTATTTTTCTCTGGAAGAGCCACCAATGCCAGAACCAACGATACGCTGAACAGCGCGGCGAAGGCATTCAGCTTCGTCACCGAGGTGAGCAGCACAACAAGCAGGATACTCAGTAGCACCAGCAGGGATATGATTTCGATGTTCATGACGTGCCGTCAAGATATCATCAGAACGGCGGGGTGGCAAGGGGGAACGGATGTGATTCAAATCAGTTGAATCAACGCCCGCATTAGTTTCGGTCGTTGCGTTCGGTGACAAGTATGGGTTCAGCAAAGACTACCGTAAGTCTGTGTCTAGCAACGAACAAAGCGCCCCGGTTTTAAAGACTTCAGTGAACACAGCGAGTTCAGTTCGGGGACGCCTTGGATCCTGACAACGAGCTTGTCCGGCTGGCTGGCCTGATAACGTGGCCGGAGATCGAGACCCTGTGCTCAGGACTGTTCGCCAAGAAAGGCCGGATGGCTTATTTCCGTGCGCGGCTCTCCTTCAGGATGAGCGAGATAAACGAGCTGATAATCAGGGCAAGGCCAAGGCGGCGGGCGGGGGCTCCAGTCCGGGGCCGGACGCGGCTCACGGCAGGCGCCGGACGCCCCCGCAAACCGACGTTATCCGGAAAGACCGGCTTGTCTTCCCGGCTTTAAAAACGCTATTGTTCACACCGCCTTGGGGTGGCGCCTTTTCCGATGGCCGATGTGGGGCATTTTCTAATTGCCGTAAACATGGCTAGTGGAGAGTGGCTAGTGGCAGGTGGTTAGTGGATAGCGGCGCTCTCGCCACCTGTCGTTCCGGTTGTTCGATCTTCCGCACGCCTTTGCACTTCGGATAGCCGGTGCAGCCCCAGAACTGCCCGCCCGCGTTCGCGCCATGCCTTGCGGTCCTGATGACCATGGTCGCTCCGCATTTGGGGCAGGAGGGCGCGGACTGCATCTGCACGCTCAACTTAGTCTGCGGCCGGATCAAGGCGGCTGACGGGATTGCGGCGGGCGCGGATTGATACTCTCCCTTGACTGTCTTAATGAGTTGCACCAGCGCCTTGCCATCGACCAGTTCAATCGGTTTGCCGCGCGCGAAGTCAATCGCCTCCTGCGTGTACGTGCCCGATGCGACGATGATCACGCGGTCGACCCGTTCGGCGGTCATGATGCCGTACATCTCCCGCACGACCTTCACGCCGACCTTGAAGGTCTTCCATTGTTTGCACTGGACGATAACCTTCTGGCTCTTGCCACGCAGCAGCAGGTCAATGCCCCCGTCCGCTCCCCCGCCGCCGGTTTCTTCGACCGCATAGCCCTGTCGCCGATAGGCTTCGCCGACCAGCGTCTCGAACTCGCGCCAAGACATGGCGCGGATGGCATCGATGTCCTTGGCTGACGCGAAGAGTAGTTTCCGCTTTAAGGTCAACACACCGGACACAAAGGCCGCGCCGAAACAGGACCATTTCAGGAACTGCAATCCGAACCAGATCATGACCGGCTTATCTAAGGAAAAACCGGCCGGTGACGGCTGCCATACGAGATAGACCCACAGGCTGCCGCCCAAGATGAGCGTCACCCACCAAGGGAACAGCAGCAGAACTGCAAATAAGTCATCAAGCGGACTGCCGCTTTTGTTTCGTCTTGCCATCATGTCCTCCCGTACCGATGCGCGTCTTTCCAGTCGTCAATACGCGACAGGGCTTGAAGATCGCTGATGCAATTCGTCTTAACCAAGGCATTCAAAGCCCCGACAGCCAGCGAGCGGCTGTCCGTCCTTTTAGCGAACGCCAGGAGTTCGTCCACCATTTCGTCACTGACCATGTCGTCATCGTGACCGTAATACTCCTCCAAGAACCGAAGCGCGCCCAAAGTGTCGCGCCCCATCTTCTTGCCCTTCAGCGTCTCGCGCGCCAATGCCACGACACCCGAAAGGTCAAGCGCGGCGCTGGCCGCCCCGAGCAACTCGAAAGCCAGCGAACGGCGTTCACCTCCGAACGAATCGCGAGGGCGCTTGAACGCATAAATTTCGCGCGCGAACGCGACGAGAAGGGCGAGAACGGCAGCGGCGGGATCGGCGTCCTGCGCGACACCGGGAGCGGCATCAGCCGCTTGGTTTGCCCTCTCTTCCTTCGC
>JAQWAM010000162.1 GCA_028707675.1 Kiritimatiellia bacterium
AACCTGAAGTTGGGCGTCGTCCTCTATTCGGACGCGAACAAGATCAAGCCGGAGTTCAAGGACGTTCTCGATCTCTGCGAC
Source organism: Kiritimatiellia bacterium (assembly GCA_028707675.1). Taxonomy (GTDB): domain Bacteria; phylum Verrucomicrobiota; class Kiritimatiellia; order RFP12; family UBA1067; genus JAQVQN01. Next base: position 82 of record JAQWAM010000162.1, read on the forward strand.
GAGGTCACGCTCTGGTTCTGGCACGGCAAGAACGTCGGGACGATCGAGCCGCAGGTCGGCAAGCTCAAGGATCTGATCGGTGACGAGAAGCCGGTTCTGCTCGGGCAGTACATGTACGATTTCGGCGGCAGGAAGCCGCTGCCGGGCAAGGACATGGAGCTCCAGTTGGCGGCGACCTCGCGCCTCCTGTCGCAGAAGGCGATCAACGGCGTGATCTTCCACTGCACGCCGCTCGTCGACATGGACCTTGACGCCGTGAAGGTCTCGAAGGCCAGGATCAACGAGAACAAATCGAAGAAGTGGGGCGCTGCGTTTTAAGGGCAATGGCGCTAAATGGGGCCGCGATCTCGCGCCCTACGTGGCGCGCGCCCGTTCCGGTCGGACGCTTGCCGAACTCCGGGAACTGTCGGGGATGAAAACGCATGCCGTCTCCAAAGCCGTCCAGCGAATGAGCGCGCGCCTGTCGGAAGACAAGAATCTCCGTACAAATCTCCGCAAGCTGTTAGGCGCGTTTCAGGATAAAACATCGGGCAACAGATGTCGACAAAACACATACTGAGATTTTCATATTGTTTTCCGGGGCCGGGTGTGATTCAGTTTAGTTGAAACTAAATCACACACTTCCATGGTTCACCACGCGCTCCCAGCTTGCCCCTCAGCCGGTTTAACGCTAAACTGACAGAGTAATGACAAACCTTGTGCTGAAAAACGTGCGGGTCGTCGATCCTGCCGCCGGCCGCGACGAAACCGCCGACATCGTCATCCGCGACGGCGTTATCCAGGAAGATAGCGCATCGTCCCGAGGTCTGACTGTGATCAATGCCGACGGCCTGCTCGCGGCGCCGGGGTTCTGGGATGTCCATGTGCATTTCCGCGATCCCGGCAACACGTCGGCCGAGACCCTCCAGACAGGGGCCGCAGCCGCTGCGGCAGGCGGGTTCATCCGTGTTGTGACCATGCCCAACACCAATCCGGCCGGTGATTCTCCAGCTTGGGTGCGCGAACAGGCTGAGGCTGACCTGCCGGTCAAGATCCTGCCGTCGGCCTGCATCACGCGCGGTCGCCAAGGTCAAAAAATCGCCGATCTCGCCGCGCTCGCCGCCGCCGGAGCCGCAGCTTTCACGGACGATGGCGCCACCGTGGCCGACGCAGCCCTGATGCGCGCGGCCATGACCATCGCCGCAAAACTGCGCCGGCCGGTGATGGATCACGCGGTTCTGCCCGACATCGCCGGAAGCGGCATGATCCGCGACTGCCCGCTGGCCCGGTTGCTCGGCCTTCCCCTGTTTCCCCCTGAAGCCGAGACCGAGGCGGTGGCGCGCGACATCGGACTGTGCCGCGAAACCGGCTGCGCCACTCACATACAGCACATCTCGTGCGCCGCCTCTGTGGAAGCGATCCGCTCCGCCCGCGCGGCGGGGCTGCCGGTCACCGGCGAGGCCTCGCCGCACCATCTGGCTCTGGCGGTCGAGGATGTGCCCGGCGACGACGGCAATTACCGCATGAACCCGCCGCTCGGCAACCGCGCGGATGTGCGGGCTCTCCGTGACGGCGTGCTGGACGGCACTCTCACGCTGTTCGCCACGGATCATGCGCCGCACACGCCCGAGACAAAAAACCATGGATTCCTTAGGGCCGCTTTTGGTGTCATCGGTCTTGAGACCGCCGTGGGCGTGACCTGGCGCGTGATGGTTGCCGAGGAGGGCATGACCGTGACCGACTGGGTGGCGCGCTGGACACTCGGGCCGGCCGCGCTGTTGCGCCAGCCCGCACCCATGCTCGCCGTCAGTAGTCTCGCGGATTTAGTGCTGCTCGACACCCGCACACCCTGGCAGGTCAACCCCGGCACTTTCCGTTCGCTCTCGCGCAACACGCCTTTCGCGGGGTGGACTTTGCCTGCTCGCGCGGTCATGACAGTCTGCCAAGGCCGCACAACTTTCTGTGATATGTAGCCGCCGCCCGGGGCTGCGCTCCGGGCGAAAACGAGAGGGTAACTGAAAGGTTTAAGGTGTTGGTAGGGAGGCATCCCCGAGGCGTCCGCGGCGGTTTCGGGGAAACCGCCCTACCTTTTCAACACGGCTTCAGTGTGACAAAATAGCCAAGTTATAGGTAAGGATTAACATGAATGCAGAAATTTTTGACTCCGCCGCAGCCGTCCTGCCGCCGCAATGTTTCGAACTGCCGCCAACCTGCGGCCTCATCTTGGGCTCCGGCTGGAGTGAAACACTCGAGTGTGAGCGTACGCTGGTCTCGCTGCCTTACGCCGCGATCCCTGGGCTGGGCGCCAGTACGGTAGTTGGACACACCGGCGAATTCCGCCTGTTCGAACAGCACGGCTTGCGCGTGGCGGCTTTCCTCGGACGCCGCCACTGGTACGAAGGCGCGGGCTGGGAACCAGTGGTCATGCCCGTGGAACTGCTGCGCCGCATGGACACAAAAAATCTACTTATCACCAATGCGGCAGGCGGCGTAAACCCCGCACTCAAGCCCGGCGATCTGATGGCTATCTCGGATCACATCAACACGGTCGGCCTGAACCCGCTCGTAGGGCCGGTCAGGCCAGGTTGGGGAGCGCGTTTCCCGGATCAGTCGCATGTTTATGACCCGGCGATGCGCAAACATCTGCGACGGGCAGCGGACGAGATAGGCGCGGCTCTCAGCGAAGGAATCTACGCCTTCACCGCAGGGCCCGTATACGAGACCCCCGCAGAGATACGCGCTTACGCGAGCATGGGCGCGGACGCGGTAGGCATGTCCACGGTCCCGGAAGTGACGCTTGCCAGCGCCGTCGGCATGCGCGTGGCCGGTCTGAGCTGCATCACAAACATGGCGGCCGGCATCAGCGGACCGCATCTCTCGCACGACGAAGTGATCAAGCAGACCCGTCGCACCGCGCCGACCATGGCCGCGCTGGTCAGCACTTTTTTGGCGCTGATCGCCGCGGAAATCACTGAGCAACTTTAGCCGCCAAGCCAGCGAACTCCCGAAACTTGCCAACGCCCTCCCCGCCGGCATAACGCACAGGGGTTACTGCCCGACGCAGTTTCGTGCCATTGACATCGCCTTCCGCAGTCAGCGCCAATTCAAACACCGTCCGGGGATAGCGGCGTCCGTCCGTAAAGACTTTCATGCGGCAAGCGTCCTTTCCTGCGGGCACCAATCCGCCCGAGCACGCTATGCCGAGCGGGGGATAATCAAGCCTAACACGCACCGCGCCCTCAAACCCGTTCAGCCGCCGCAGGCGTACCGTGACCTGAGCGCTGCCGTTGGCAGGGATGTTCAAAGAGGCGGGCGTCATCCACGCCAAAAAATCGGGCTTTTCAATAAGATCGGTCGCCGCGCCGCTCTCGCGCAGATCAAAACAGATGGCTGGCAACGCTTCAGCCCCCTCCGTGATCTTATCCAGGCACATCTCGCTGTTTTTCCCGCCCGTGAAAAGGCGCACCCGTTGACGCGGCAGGTTGTGTCCTGACAGGCGCACGTTCAAACTCTCGCCTTTGATAGCCGAAACCGGGTCGAAAGACGTGATCAGCGGCAATTCCCCCATTTTCACCCGGTACACGCTCGCGGCGCCGGGATCACCTTCAGCCGCGGTTATCCGCAGTTCGTACTCCCCGTCTTGCGGCACCTCAAACACGCTTACCGGCGCGTCCGCGACGCCATAGCGCTTGACTTCACCGCACGGCTTGCCGTTCGCGTCGCAGAAGGTCAACGCCGGCACGAAACCGTTAAAAGGCAAGACCCCGGCGACAGCCTTCGCCACCAGCACAGCACCTTTGGCAGCCGTGAAGGCGTAACGGTCACCTTCAGCAGCTCGCACGCGCCCATTCAGATAGAGCGGCATATCTGACACACGGCAACGCTCAACAGCGGCACCCTTTTTAGAGGCGGCCCTCAACTCAGGAAGATCCGCCACATCGAAGCCCAAGGGCTCGCTCAAATCCCGCGCATAAGCCAGGCGGAACATGCGGACACCCGGCTGCGCGTCTTTTTCAATCACCACCCTGAAACGAAAACTTCCCGGAACGGGCACAGTAACCGGCCGCCCCTTCTTGTCAGTTTTCTTTACCAGCTTTTTCCCGATAAAGGTCGCCTTGACGCCGCTGCCGCTGACCACGGCCTGATACGGGCCGTCCAGCTTGTTGCCACAGACCTCGATCTCAATCTCGCTCCCCACCCGGCCGCCAGCCGGGTAGACGGCGCGCAACGAATATTCAGCAGCGTTACCCGTGCTGATTCCCGCCAGCATCAGCAAGCCCGCGATCCCCCACTCTCTGATCAGCATCGTTCTCTCCCTCGTTCTTTCCCGCCAAGCGTCACACGGGGTTGTCTTTTTGAAACAGGTTATTATTATGTCTCATATTAGTCAAACGCAGACTGGGGCGTGTCGCAATCGGGTTCAGCACGATCTTGTGGACACCGCCCGCCATATAGACTAACCTTACCATAACTTAACAGCTTTTAACTCTTCTCGGTTTCTGACCGAACGGAGACCGATCTTTATTCTTCACTCTAAAAACCCGGACTAAGACACGTTTTTGCAGCAAGGTCCTTATGAAAACTGTGATCGTATTGGGCATCCTCGTCGCAGCAGCCGCCGGCGGCTGGTATTGGCACAAAGCCAATAAGCCCTCGGCCATGACCGTCCAATACCGCACCTCCCCCATCGGGCGCGGAACCGTAATTCAGGAAATCCGCGCCACCGGCACCGTGCAGCCCATCCAAGAGGTCGAGGTTGGCACACAGGTCAACGGTCGCATCATCCGGCTTGACGCGGACTTCAACTCGGTCATCAAGGCCGGACAGATCGTGGCTCTGATCGACCCCGATGTCTATGAGGCCAACCACGCCAAGGACCGG
>JAQWAM010000163.1 GCA_028707675.1 Kiritimatiellia bacterium
TATCAGGAAAATCAACCTTTAACTTGCGCCACAGCTCCCCGAGGGCGGGATAATACTCGTGCGGGCGCTCGTCGAAACCATAGAGGTAGGCGTACTTCTCAAGCCCGTGCTTTCTCAGTTCCGCCACGTACGGCGTCAGGCGCGCCTTGAGAGCCGCGTAGAACTCCGGCGTGTAGTCCGACAGCGGCGCGTTGTAGACCAGCTTGACCGGCTGAGCCGGTTCCGGCACAAGGTTCACTATGTTGAAACGGTTCATCCCCCGCTCGCGGGCATGGAGCAGGTCTTCGATACGGGGCATCTCGGTACGCGAGATGTTGTCTGGATTAAGCCGGTAGTCGAGCATGAGGTCATGCGATTTCCTTATCATCTCCGCTGGCCGGTCCGGATACTGCGCTTTGGTGTAGGTGTCCATGACGCAGAACGCGGTCGGCAGCCCAAACGTTTTTGGGTTGGCGAACCCCCGCACACGGAGCGTCACCGGAATCTTCCGCAACAGTCTGCCGCCTGCTTTGAGTATGGCCTGCCCGCTGTAAATGCCGGGTTTCGCCCCGTGCCCCGCGCGCGCGGTCAGCCAAACTCCCTGCGTTGACGAGGCACGCACCTTGAAGGGCGCGGGCGGCAACAGCGGGTCGGGTAGCCAGTTCTCGTCGACAGGTGCGCCGCAGGGATGCGCGTGGTATGGGCGCTGGCGGCGGATATATCCCGTCCTTTGCCACGTCACCTCGCCGTCGAACCGCCGCCGCCACGCGCCGGTGAACGCCGTCAGTTCCACGGTCACGTCCGCCACCTGCGCGCCATCGCCCGCGGTGATCAGGATCTGGGCGCTTTCACACTCGTTGCGCGCGAGTTCCAGAACGATTGCCGGGGACGCCGCCTCGTCCGCAGTGGGATAAGTCAGCGGCGTCACGCGACGCATGGAATCCGCCACCCACACGGCGTAGCCGCCCTTCACAGGATTGCCACACGCAACTTGAACCACAGGAAACGCGGCTGTGTGTTCGAATGTTTCGTCCCCGGCTTTGGCCGAGACGTGGAGCGCCACGGCCGCCCCGCTTACGGCGGGTATGGCCGCGAGGGAACCGTTGCCGGCAAAGCGCCCCAGCTCCCGGCCGTCGGCGTCGGTCAAGCGGCAGCGCCACGCCGCCGCTTTCCAAAACTCCAGCGTGACCCGCGCCCCGGTTTTGCTGTAAGGGAAATCGGAAACAGCCCGCATCGTCTTGATGCCAAGCTCGGGTTGCCGACGTTCGAGAAAGACCTCGTCGAACCAGACCCGGCCGGCGCCTTTACGCAAAAAAACGAAATACTGGATTTTCCGGATTGCCTTCTCGGGATAGAAAACCTCTGCGGTATACTCCCAGTCGTGCTTCGGTTGCGACCAGTCGGCGGTGATACCCCACGCATTGCCACCGCCCTCGTACCAGATATCCAAAAAGACACAATAATCCGCGGCAGCCACCTTTTCCGCCTTGCTCCAGCCGCCGAACAGTACCGGGGACTTGTCCGGTTTCGCGTAGACAATCTCCTGCATCACACCGGCCTGCCCTTTGTCGCCGTCCAACACCTCACATCGGATGGCTCCCGCGCCGGAATACACCGTCTCGGTATCGCACGCGTACGACCCGTAAGCCCGCCAACCTTTTATTTTGCCGTCCGCCGCCTCTTCAAAGCCCCCGTTGACGAGCGTTTGCGCAAACAACAGGCACGACGGCAAAAACGCCGCCGAAATAATGATCTTCCCTCTCATCTCCCCCCCTATACGGTTATCTCCCCAAAATGCCGCGTCCCCTTTTCAAGGGCGCACGAGAATGGGCTGCGCAAAAATCATGTCGGCAATACCGACGGGCTCCTCGCCATTGGGATATAGATATATTTTTGAAAGGTCTCCCACCCGGTTATGGAGTTGCGCGATCTGAAAGACGCTCATCGCTGCCACGGCGTCATGCGTCAACGGTTTCCCGCTCAAATGCGTGGAGGGATAAGCGAACGCCTCGACCCGCACAAACCGGCAACTGATCGCGCCGGCGGCATCACGCGGGAAGGCGAAAAAGGCGGATTCACCCTTTTCGGCGCAGGCCACACCCTTGTCCGTGACAAACCGGATTTGCGTATGGGGACGCTTGGTCCTGTCGGCCCCAGTCACCGCCACATCCACCCCGGACGGCTCGCCCCGCGCATCCTGCCGCACCGCGATGCGGGTGAAACGGAAGGCGCTGTTGTCGTAGGGCGGCACAACTTTTCCGGAGGCGTCAACGGACATGGCGCCTAGCAAGCCGAAAAAACATCCGGTGCGGTAAGCGCGCAGCGCCGCGCGCTCTTTTTCACGGACAGCCAGTCTTTCCAGCCCGGAAACCAATAAAACGTTCCGTCCCCGTCCAAAGAGGCAATGATCCTTTACAAAAAAGCCGTAGCACCGCCGACCTTTACGCAGGACATCGTCCCACAGATCATAAAAGGGCATGGCGGCCGGGTTCTTTAAACTTCCACCAAAGTAGGTGTGGTGGTTCCAGACCTCGAGCCCCAACACGCGCGGGTCGAAATCCAGCAGCGTGAGCATGGCCTCCAGACCGCAGGTCGGGTGATTGATGGTGATCCCGCCCGCGTCGGGATACAGGAGCCCCTCGATCCGTTTGCCCTGCGAATCATCCAGCGTCCCGTCGAGCGCGGCGCGGAAAGCGTCGCGCCAAGGCCGGTTGACGCCCTGCATCATGCGGAACTTGGTGATTTTGGTCAAAGCGGGATCGAAGCCGAGCTTGACGCGCACACTGTCGGACTGCGCCTTCAGGCAGAAGGACTTCGCCGATTTCGCGGTCAGCGGCAGATCCCGCACCACCCCGTCATCGAGCGTCTCAAATGTTCTCCACTTCGCCCTTATAGCGCCCTCGACTGTCAGCGAAACCTCCGCCTGCACGTTTACTCCTTCTCGCGGCGCGAATTCCACGTCCAGCCGGTAAATGCCGCGCCACGGGGTATTCTGCGGGTCGAAAACCGTCAATCCCTCGAACACATGCTCGACAGGCGCCGTGCCCGCCTTGATACTGGGGGTGTATCCGTAACCGGTGGTATAGAGACTGCCGATCGCGTTGAAATGGATGCCCGAATCAGTTAAGCTGTGCTGCTCCGCGTTCGGCCCGCCGATCGCATCAGGATATTTACGGGCAAACGCTTCTGGCAGAGGGTAAATAGGTTTGGATGGATAGTAGTTCGAGAGCGGCAGGTGCCGGTAACCCATGTCCCAGAAAATCTGCGGGTTCTGTCCGTGCTGGTGGGAGAACGAGTGCAGGTATTCGGCCTTGTGCCACGGCACGTCAGCATACGGGTTCTCGACACGCTCCGCGGCGCGGGCGCAGAATGAGGACAGCGCGCCGCAAACGATGAACGCGAGAGCGCCCTTTTTAGTCTCGTTTGTCATACGTTCTCCTTTCAGTTGGAAAAGTCAGGGCAGGACGCAAAAAAGGCGGAAGCCGTTGCGTTCCACCCGGCCGCCAGGGCTCTCGGCGCTGTACGCCGCCGACCGGCAATTCGTCGCGATGCTGTCCCAGTTTCCGCTGCGCTTCTTGCGGTCTTTATTGACCGTGTGCCATTCCAAACAGAACTCGAACACGTTTCCGTGCATGTCGTACAGCCCCCACGCGTTCGGCCGGTAGGAGCCGACAACGGCAGTGCCGTGATCCGGAGTGGCGTTGCGGTCTGGCTTAGTCACGCCGTCCTCCAGAAACCCGCCGTTGAACCTGTACCGACCCAGAACATCTAAATACATGTTTGTGTTTGCGTTGTTATTAAGGGTGCCCCCAGCGACTTTGGCACCCGATTCACCGTCATTGAAAACGGTCGTGGTGCCCGCCCGGCACGCATACTCCCATTGAGCGTATGTCGGCAAGTCGAACCCCTCGAGTGCCGTTTGAGCCCTCATTTTGCCGATGAAACTGTTGGGGTCGACCGCGGCGCCTGTCGCGGGCCAGTCATAAGTCGGCGACGCGCCTCTCATCTCGTTGTATTTGGCATACTCCATCGGGCGTAACGCCCGGCCCGTGGCGTTGGTGAAGTAGGCGCTCACAGACGGCCCCATCACGCTGCTCCACTGCCCCTGCGTGACCTCGAAAACTCCGACATACATGTCCTTGTCCAACTCAGAAGCGGATGTCGCCGGGACGCGGCGCAGGACGATCTTGTCGGTCTTGTAGAGGTCGTTGGTCGTCACCCCGGTCCAAATTACGGATTCTACCACGCTGCCCGCGTTCGTGACAGGGTCCCTAACCCACGCGCCCCAATGGCCGTTGGTAAGCTCATCTTCGTACACGTAGGTGATCTGATCGGCGTCGTTCGTGGTCAAAGTCAGATCCACGATCATGTAGAGCGGCGCGGGAACCGGCGTTAGCTCCACGCTGAACTGTGTCAACATCTCATTCGTATAGCCGGCCTTTACCGGATCCCAGACGACATGGCGCGCGCCCTGGGAAGCGCCGCACAGATTGTCGCCGGACAAAGACTCGGGCGGCAGCGGCAAAGTGACGGTGCCGTTCTTCGCGGTAAGCGTGACATCCGCTTTTGCCGACGAACCGCAGTTCAACTCATAGTTGATGTCCACCAGCCGGCTCCACGGCCATCGCTGGCGCACTTGCACGTTGGAAACCGTCGGTTCTTCCGCCACCGCGCCCGCAGCCATAACCCCCGTCAGACAGGCGACCGCGATTCCGATATTTTCTGCTTTTATTTTCATCTTTCAATACTCCCGTTTTCTGGCAGATCTTAGGTAAAACGCCGCCAGCACCGTTAAGGCAAGTTCAGAAAAAGGCGCAGCCCGTTGTGTGGAGCACCGCTGTTGTCAGCGCTGGTATAGGTCGAGTAACAACAGTTCGGGGAGCTGAGGTAGGATCCGCCCCGTTTAGCGCGACCCGCACTGGGTGCTTTTTCAAGCAGTCCCAGGCAAA
>JAQWAM010000164.1 GCA_028707675.1 Kiritimatiellia bacterium
TGCCGTGCAAGGTCAACCTCATCCCGCTCAGCCCGGTGGACGGATTCGACGGTCGCCGTCCGGACCACGCCGACTGCCTGGCTTTCCTAGACGCCCTTCTGAAGGCCAAAATCAACACCACCATGCGCCGCTCGCGCGGCAAGGACGTCGACGCCGCCTGCGGCCAGCTCCGTCTGCGCTCACTTAATCAGCCCACGAGAACCTTTTAAACTAAGCCTGAAAAAACCGCGGTTATCAGTGTCAATCCGCGGTTCTGATTTTTGACTGGGATTCTATCCATCCGAGAGGCGCAAACCGTGAAAATACTGCCTGAATCTCTCTACTTGCCGCAAAAGACCGTATCCCGCAAAGGCGCCGCGCTGGAACTGCCGCTTCTGGCTCGCCAGTTCGGAAGGCGGGGGCTGCTCGCGCACGGTAACTCGCTGCAATCCTCGGGTACGCTTGATCGCATACTCTCCGCCGCACCTGACGACATGATCGTTCGCGCCTGGCGGCACAGCGGCGGCGAGCCGAGCGTTGACGCGGCTGACGCCTTGCGAGCCGCGCTTAAGGCCGATCCGCCCGACTGGGTAGCCGCCGTGGGCGGCGGCAGCGTGATCGACCTGGCCAAAGCCGCGGCCGGACTGGCTGACGCCCCGGAGAAGACAGCTTATTACCAGCGCCACCAAAAGGAGGTCACGGCATCGGAAATACCTTTGGTCGCCGCGCCCAGCACAGCCGGAACCGGCTCCGAAGCCACGCCGGTATCCGTGCTGACCGATCCCGAGCGCGTTCTCAAACAGTCAATCCGCCACAATTCGCATATTCCGCGCCTGGTGATCTTGGATCCGGACCTGCTCATCGGCTGCCCGCCCGCCACCGTCGCGGCGGCGGGGCTGGACGCTTTCGTTCAGGCCTTCGAATCCTACACCAGCCGCCACGCCACCCCTTTCACGCGCAACCTTTCGGAACTGGCGTTGCAGCGTATCGCAAATTCTTTGCTGCCGTTATACCTTCAGGAGCAAGAGGCCGCGTCCGAGATGCTCGAGGCCAGCTATCTGGCGGGGATCGCCCTCTGCCACGCGCGTCTCGGGGTGGTCCACGGGCTGGCGCACCCGCTCGGCGCCCGCTTCAACGTGGCGCACGGTTTGGCGTGCGCCTGCTGCCTGCCCGCCGCGCTGGCCTTCAACCGCCCGGCAATACAGCCGGACCTGCACGAGCTCAAAAACCGGCTCGGCATAGATGTCGAGGCGCTGGTTGCGCAATGGCTCGGGGCCATGCGGCTCGACAACCCCTTTAAAGGCCGCCGCATCGCCGACCCGGAGGAAGTCATCCGCGAGACTTTGGCTTCCGGATCCACCGCCGCCAACCCGCGCCCGGTCTCCGCCGCCGACGCCCAATCTCTGCTAGAAACGATTTTTTGCTAATCCTAATTCCTCATTCGGGGGCGGATTCAATTATATTGAACCTATAAGCGGCAGTTGAACGAGCATGAATCGGGCAAAGGCTCGTAAACATTGGTTCTTTTCGAAACCTGCGCCACGCCTTTTGGCGCAAGACGCAATTTGGAGTGCGGTGACAAAAGCCGCGCTTCGCGCGGGTCGCGGCACCGCTTTTCGGCCTGTCCTCGCCAAAGCGGCGTCGCGCGTCCCGCACAGCGGCACGCTTGCCGCCGCACTCCAAATCCGTTCGCCAGACTTGCGGAGTATCGGTATCGAAATCAACTGCTCTTTTTAGGTTTATTGCCTTTGCTGGTTTGTAAGGCACTAAAAGCACAGTCTAGCATCCGCCGCATAGAACGCAGAGATATAATAAACAGCAGAGAATGAGTGATTTGCGTCTCGCTCTTTGCTTTCTCTGCATTATCTGCGGCTATTCAAAATCACCTGTTTGGCGCTTCGGTTGCAGGGTAGAGCGCGTCGATCTCGCCCTGCAAGCCTATGGTGCGACCGAGGGCGGTGACGATGCGGCAGTAGGTCTGGATCTCCGCAAGCTCAAGGCGTCGCTCCTTGCGGTCCTTCAGCCACTTCTCGCAGACTTGGTAGCCGCCCACGCGATATGCCCAGACCGCTTCCGGCACCGGGGCGAAGTGCTGCGCGGCGTTGATGTACACGCGGCATTCGCCAGCGGCGTAGCGCAGGCCGTTCGCGTTGTCTTTCGAGACCCGCCCGTCACCCTCGCCCTCGAAGCGGCAGGCGGGCGGGTCGAGTTCCGGCGACTTGAGCAGGTGCAGCGCGGTCAGCCGCGCGCCCAGCGCGGCCAGCCGTCCGAACAGCTTCAAGTCCTTTGTGAACGGCACACGCGGGAAATCAGCCTTCAAGAACTCGGCGTATTTTGTCCGGTAAGACGGCGCGTGGAGCACGGCGTAGATGTAGTTGAAAACCTCTTCCGGCGCGGGCGCCTTGCCGAAGGCCGCAGCCAGCATCTCCGTGACCGCCGGGCTCAGGTTCGGCTTCTTAACGCCGTAAAACTCTTTGGGCTCAAAGAGCATCATAGTCATGAAAGAGGTTTTTACAGACTTTATCTTCTTGGCCTTCTTAATTTCCGTATACAGGTAAAGAGGAAAGAAATAGTTTATGTCGTAGGCGGCAACAGCCTTGTGTAACCCAATTGTCGTCGTAGCAAAAGCGCCGAACTCATCCTTGTGTTGCTTCGGCGTAATCAACGCCAGTTTATCCCCGGCCAGCATGTGCTGCATTACCTCCTTGCGAGGCATACAGATGAAACCTTTGGTCTTGCCGGTGTAATAGGTGTGCCGGATGTCGAAGGGACGATACAGGATCGGCGCCAGATTCTCCCGCGACGGCCCGGAATCGTTGATGTCCTGCTGCGCCAGCGCCACCTGCCAGTCGCGCGCGTCCTTGCCGAGTCCGTAACCCTTGCGCGCCAGCTCCGGCTCCATCTTCGCGAAGGTGTTGACAGTGTTCCACACCTCCCGCGCCGACCAGTGGACGGTGAGCGCGTCGCGCGCGGTCACGATGCCGACGCTGTTGACCGGGAAGATTTCGGGCAGCGGGAGAAACCGCTCGTAACAGCGCATGGCGGTCTCGTCGCGGCGTATGAAGAGGTAGCCGCCGGAGCGCGGCGCCAGTTTGCGCCAGCGGGTGTCAGCGATGTCATGCGAGTCCAGCCACGCGTATTTGTCCTCGCGCTGGCCGAAGAGGTCGTGATGGCGCACGACGGCGTCGCGCTTGTGGCCGCCGCCGCGCTTCACGAAGAACGCGATGGCCACGCCCTGCCTGATGTCGAAGACGTTTTTGTCCGGGCTGCCGTCGGGGCAGCTCTCTTTCTTGAGCGAGTTGCCGTGCAGGTCGAGGATGTAGATCTCGTCGAAGGTCTGCATGAGGCTCTGGCGCATGCCCCGGAAGGTGGCGTTGTCCAGATAGCCGTTGTTGGTGATCATGCCGACCAAGCCGCGGCCGGCCTTGTCGATCTTCCACTGGGCGAAACGCAGGAACTTCACGTAATCGTCCTGCAGCCATTTCGGGTTGCGCTCGCCCAGCGGCTTGCCGTCAACCTGCCTGTAGGCTTCGATCAGCCCCCTGATCCACGCGCCCGTGTTGGTCGAGTGGCCGGAGTACGGCGGGTTGCCGAGGATGACCAGGACCGGCGAACGCTTCTTGACCTCGCCGGCCAGACGCGACTCTTCGGCCAGGGCGGAGAAGCCCGGCAGGCGGCTCTGCTCCAGCTCTTCGTTGTCAAGGGTGTTGGTGAGGTAGAAGGGCACGCGCTCGTCATCTTCCAGGCGGTGGCCCAGCTCTTCGAGGAAGAAGCTCATCTTGAGGTGGCCCACTGCATACGGCGCCATCATCAGCGCAAAGGCGTAGAAGTTTTTCAGGATGTGGCGGCGGATGAATTCGCCGCGCCCGCCCTTGCCGTACTTGGCCTCGAATTCGGCCACGGCCAGCACTTCGGCGATGTCGTCCACGCATTAGGCCAGTTGCCCGGGCAGGTCGCCCAGCGAGATGAAGCGGAAGAGGTCGCGCAGGACGCCGATGGTGTGCGGTATGTTGTCGAAGGCGGCGCGGCGGCTGAACCCGTCCCCGGCGCGGGTGCGCGCCGCAAAGAGGCCGTAAGTGATGGTCTGCGCGAAGAGGTCCGCGAAGTCATCGGGCGTCATGGTGCCGATCAGGTAGGTTTGGAAGGCTTCGAAGAAACCGGCGAGGACGCCTGCCTGCGCCGCGTCAGGTTGGCCGGGGGCGCCCTGCTCCGCCGCAAGCTGCCGCGCGACCACCTCGCGGAGAAAACGGGTGCGCTTGGCCAGCTCCACGGCCAGCGTTTCGGTTGCGGCCCAGCCATAGAAGGGCGCGTGATCACTCATGGTGCCGCATAATTTAACCTGTTTTGCTGCGCGGGTAAACGTAAAACAGGGCGACCTTTTGAGTTTTACCCCTTATCGAACTCGGGCGTAACGCGGTAAAAACTGGTGTCCTCATCATGAATACACAAAACCTGACGCTGATCGGATCTCGCAAGTTCTTAGCCTTCAAGGTAATTCCTAACTCCTAATTCCTAAAGTCCGCTTTCGGCGACCGGATCGTCTTCCACGGCGGCATCGGTACCCGGCGCGTGCTGCCCTTCGGTACCCCGGATGACGTGATCCACCATGTCCGCGAGACCGCTGCCACCCTCGGCTGCGGCGGCGGCTACATCTTCGCACCCAGCCAGATTCTAGAGCCGGACATACCTACCGAAAACATCCTCGCCATGTACGGGTTTTTGCGTTAAAAAGACCTGCATGCGCGTACATACATGCGTGAGTTCTTTCCCGCATACACACAAACTCATTCACTTGGGATGCCTGCCTGTGCCGGGCGCGGCAAAAAGACGGGATCCGCCCGCACGAGGCACCCTCAATACACTTGGTCGTGCGAACCAATATCGATCAGAACGATCGCGCCCTCGAGAATGGTGAAGGAAAGCGTGCTCCGGCAGGAGAGCGT
>JAQWAM010000165.1 GCA_028707675.1 Kiritimatiellia bacterium
CAGCCGCGCGACCGGCTTGCTTATAACGACACGGAAACCGTCTGCTTCTCCGCGTCCGGATAGACGGCGTCGATCTCATTCTGCAATTCGACAGTCCGTCCGAGAGCGGTGACGATACGGCAGTAGGCGCGGATGTCTTCGACCTCGAGGCGGCGCCCTTTCCGGTCCTTCAGCCACTTCTCGCAGACCTGATAGCCGCCGACCTGATACGTCCAGACGGCTTCCGGCACCGGCGCGAAGTGCTGCGCCCCGTTGACATATACACGCGCGCCCTCGGCGTCATAACGCAGGCCGGCCTTGCGGTCTTTACCAACCCGGCCGTCGCCCTCGCCCTCGAACCGGCAGGCGGGCGGATCGAGTTCCGGCGACTGCAGCAGGTGCAGCGATATCATCTTCGCGCCCAATGTCGCCAATCGCTTGAACAGCTTGGCGTCCGCCGTGAACGGGATGCGCGGGAAATCGCTTTTCAGGAACTCGGCATACTTCTTCCGGTATGCGGGCGCATAGAGCACGGCATACACGTAGCGGAAGATATCCTCCGGCGCAGGCGCCTTGCCGTAGGCCGCCGACAGCGCGTCAACAACGGCCGCGTCCAGATTCGGCCGCCGCGCGCCATAGCGCTCCTTCGTCTCGAACAGCATCATCGCCACATAGCGCCCGACCCCGGCCTTGTCTTTCTTAGGTTGCCCGGGCTCCGGATACAGGTAGAGGGGAAAATTGACATTACCTCCGCGGTAAAAGAGGTTTAAGTCTTCGATCATATTGGAGCAGAAGCAAAGGCTCCATTCACCCGCACCGACGACCTGCCCCTGCCTTCCCACGCACAGCGCCAGATTCTCCCCGGCCAGCATGTGCCGCATGACTTCGGCGCGGGGACGGCAGATGAACCCTCTTGTCCTGCCCGTATAATAGGTGTGCCGCATGTCGAAGGGACGGTACAGTACGGGGGTCACCCGGTCACGCGCCGGCCCGGAATCGAGGATGTCCCGCTGGGCCAGCGTGACCTGCCAGTCGAGAGCGTCCTTGCCGAGACCGTATCCCCTGCGGGCCAGTTCCGGCTCCATCTTGGAAAAGACTGTCACAGTGCTCCACACGTCTTCCGGCTTCCAATGGATCGTCAGGCTGTCGCGCGCGGTCACAATCCCCACACTGTTGACCGGGAAGATGGCGGGCATGGACGGGTAGCGTTCGTAGCGGCGCATGGAAGTCTCGTCGCGCCGGATGAAGAGATAGCTGCCGGAGCGCGGCTCCAGCTTGCGCCAGCGGGTGCCGGCCGCATCGTGAGCGTCAAGCCACGCGCACTTGGCTTCGCGCGTGCCGTGCAGCTCGGCGTGACGCACCGCGGCTTCCGCCTTCGCGTCCGCGCCGCCGCCTGCCCGCGCGGGACGGCGCTTGACGAAAAACGCGATGGCGACGCCCTGCCTGATGTCGAAAACGTTTTTATCAGGAGAACCGTCGTGACAGATCTCTTTCTTGAGCGAGTTGCCGTGCAGGTCGAGGATGTAGATGTCGTCGAATGTCCGCATGAGGCTCTGGCGCATGCCGCGGAAAGTCGGGTTGTCGAGATAGGAATGGTTCGTGATCATGCCGACCACGCCGCAACCGGCCTGCTCGATCTTCCATTGCGCGAAACGCAGGAACTTTACATAATCATCCTGCAGCCATTTTGGGTTGCGCTCTCCCAGCGGCTTGCCATCCACCTGTTTGTAGGTTTCGATCAGGCCGCGAATCCACTCTCCGACATTGCTGGAGTGTCCTGAGTATGGAGGGTTGCCCAGAATCACCAGCACCGGAGTCTGCCTCTTGACCAAGCCGGCCAGCCGCGACTCTTCGGCCAAGGCGGAGAAGCCCGGCAGGCGGCTCTGCTCCAATTCCTCGTTATCAAGGGTGTTGGTCAGATAAAAGGGGACGCGCTCGTCGTCGGCCAGCCGGTGACCGAGTTCATCAAGGAAGAAGCTCATTTTGAGGTGCCCGACCGCATAAGGCGCCATCATCAGCTCAAAGGCGTGGAAGTTCTTTAGGATATGACGGCGTATAAAGTCGGCGCGTCCGCCTTTGCCGTATTTGGTCTCGAATTCGGCCACCGCCAGAGCGGCGGCGCGCGCGACGAAGGTCATGGTGCCCGCCGCCGGATCGAGCAGGGTCACGCCTTCGGAGGCCAACCCGTCACGCTTGCCGAAGTCGGCTTTCAATATGCCGTGGAGCGAACGCACGATGTAACCGACCACCGGCTCGGGCGTGTAATACACGCCGCGCCGCTCGCGCTCGGCGGGATCGTAATGGGCCAGGAAGGTCTCGTAGAAGTGGACGATGGGGTCGCTGCCCTTGCCTTCGCGGTAGTAGCGGTCGAGAATGCCATGGGCGTCGGCCACGGCCAAAACTTCAGCGAGGTCGTCAACGCACCAGGCCAGTTGATCCGGCAGATCGCCGAGCGATATGAAGCGGAACAGGTCGCGCAAGACGCCGATCGTGTGCGGGATGCTGTTAAAGGCGCTAATGCGGCTGAACTTTTCGCCGTCCTCGGCCCGCGTGCGCGCCGCGAAAAGCCCATAGGCGATGGTTTGAGCGAAAAGGTCGGCGAAATCTGCGGTTGTCAGCGTACCGATCAGATAGGTCTGGAACGCCTCGAAAAAACCAGCCAGAACCCCCGGCCTGTCTTTCTCCTGAACTAGCTGCCGTCCGACCACATCGCGCAGGAAGCGGGTACGCTTGGCGAGTTCCGCGGCCAGAGATTCCGCCGTGAAAGCCTTTGGCAGCGAGAAATCGAGGAAACGTTCAAGAAGGCCGTGCAGTTCTCCGGCCTTTTCGGTCGCCGTCGCGGTGCGCAGGCTGGTCAGCGCGAACGGCCTCGCGGCCATTACTGACTGGATCAGCTCGCCGTCGCGATACAGACGAAACTCGCAGAAATTGGTCAGGATGAGATTAGGGAACGTCGCCAGGTAGCGCTTGAGCTGCTCAGACTCCTCGATCACGTCCAGCCGTTCTTCAGAGGGCTTCTTGGCCTCGACATAGCCCACAATCCGGTTCATGCCGTTCCAGAGCCTGAAGTCGGGATTGCCGGCGTCAGTGGTTTTCGGGAGCGTGGTCACCCGAACGTGCTTATGCCCGGCAGCGTCAGCAAAAGCCTGTAAAAAACCGGCGAGAGCAGGATAAAAGCTCTCCTCGCGCGCGTCGCCCTGCCGGGCAACGGCGCACAATTCCTTGAGGTAACCTGAAAATAGGTTATTTTCGCTCATCCATCAGTTAGTCCATGCTCGGCCGCCACCCCGCCAGCGGGCGTGCGGCGGGCGAATTCGTCGGCGAAGGCGCGGTAGGCCTCGGCCCCTTTGCTGAGGGCGTCGTAAAACACCACGGGCTGGCCGAAGCTGGGCGACTCGCTGATGCGCACGTTGCGCGGGATCACGGTCTCGTAAACCTTGTCGCCGAAGTGCGAGCGCACCTCCGCCACCACGTCCGCGGCCAGCCGGGTGCGCCCGTCGAACATGGTCATCAGAATGCCTTCAAGCTCCAGTCCGGGGTTGACCCCGTTGTCGCGAAGCTGGCCGATCAGGGAGGTTATCACGCTCAGCCCCTCCATGGCGTAATACTCGCACTGCATCGGCACAACGATGCCGTCGGCCGCCGCCAGCGAGGAGGTCATCAGGATGCCCAGGGACGGCGGGCAGTCCATCAGCACGTAATCGAAAACGCCCGCCGCCAGCACACGGTCCAGCTCGTTGCGCACCACCGCCAGATGGTTCTCCTGCCGCGCGATCTCGATCTCCGCGCCTGCCAGGTCAAGCTCGGACGGGATGATGTTGATGTTCTCGTAGGGCGTCGGCTGTATGATGTCCGCCACATCCTGCGCGCCGGTCAGCACCGCGTACAGGCTGGTGCCCGGCCGCGGCGCCAGGCCCAGCCCGCTGGTGGCGTTGGCCTGCGGATCCAGATCTATCACCAGCACCGTCTTCTTCATCTCCGACAGCGCGGCGGCGAGGTTGACCACGGTGGTGGTCTTGCCGACGCCGCCCTTCTGGTTCGCGATCGCGATGACGCGGGTGTTTCGGGCGTTCATGGTTTGATCATCCCTATCTCGCGGGCGTATGCGAACATGCCGCCCGCCGCTATCACCGGCGCTACCGCGCCGACGGGTTTGAGGGCGAACACTTTGCCATCTGACAAACGCTTGATGGTGTTGTTCTCGATATCCACCTCGGCTTCGTCTCCGGTCTTGAACTCTTCGCGCAGCCGCTGTCCGGACTCCAGCGGAAAGACCTCGCCGGTGGCCACGGAGTTGCGGAAGAAAATGCGCGCGTAGCTCTCCGCCACCACGGCCTTGGCACCGGCCGCGCCCAGCGCGATCGGCGCGTGCTCGCGCGAAGAGCCGCAGCCGAAATTGCGCCCGCCGATCACGATCGGATAAGGCGTGGTGCCGTCCGGGTTGCAGGCGAACTTCGGGAAGGTGTCCGGCAGACCGGCCAGCGCGTAGGAGCCGAGCTTGCGGTACTCCTCGGGAATGGTCGGCACCAGGTTGAGGTAACAGGCCGGTATCAGCAGATCCGTGTCGATGTTGTCGCCCAGCACGTAAACCGGCCCGCGAATCAGGGTATCTTTAGGCATTGCATTCTCCGTTTAAAAACAAAACAGCGCGCTGACAAAGCTCACTCCGGCCGTGTCACAGATCGCGCGGGTCGGTGATGCGGCCGGTCACCGCCGTCGCCGCCGCGGTATAGGGCGAGGCCAGATAAATCTGCGAATCTTTCGACCCCATGCGCCCGATGAAGTTGCGGTTGGTGGTGCTTACCACCACCTCGTCGCCATGCGTGCGGCCGAAAGTGTCGACCGGTCCGCCCAGGCACGCGGCGCATGATGGCGGCGCGATGGGCTCGACCCCTGCCGCCTCCCGAATCTGCCGCAGGCTCTGCCC
>JAQWAM010000166.1 GCA_028707675.1 Kiritimatiellia bacterium
CGGCGAGCCGCGCGCCGACACGGCGCACATGGTGGGAGTGCGCGCTGATGTCAAGGCCGGCGGCAAGAGATACAAAGGCGCGTTCGATCTGGTGCGCGGCGGCGAGGGCCGTTTCAAGCTGACCGGTGACTTCCCGGAGATAGGAAAGGCAGGCTTGGGCGCGGGGGAGTATCCCTGGCTGACCGGCGCCGGGCAAAAAGTCTTTTGCGGCACACTGGAGCCGGT
Organism: Kiritimatiellia bacterium; assembly: GCA_028707675.1. Lineage (GTDB taxonomy): Bacteria > Verrucomicrobiota > Kiritimatiellia > RFP12 > UBA1067 > JAQVQN01. The sequence goes on from JAQWAM010000166.1 coordinate 226, forward strand.
CGCCTCCGGCGCTTTCGCGCAGATGGTCTTGCCGGAACGCCTGATGCGTTTCAAGGTCGGGGTCGGCGCTCTGGCGGGGGTGGCGCTTTCTCCAGAGGCGCTTAAGGAGTATTACTCGATGGAAGACAACAGAGCCGCCGACGGACAATGCGATCTGACCATGAAGGTGGCTCACAAGCATGTCAAGGGCACCTTGCGGTGGTCCTTCGCCAAGGACGGCACGCCCAAGCAGGTGGAATGGGTGTTCAAAGAATCGGAGGGCAAGGCGGTTTTCACGCACTGGCGGCTTAACGCGGTGACGGATGATTCGGTTTTCAGGGAGCCTGCCGGCCTGACGCGTCACGAGGTGCGTCAGGATGATGTGTGGCGCATGTTCGCTTCAGTGTTTGAGTTTGCGGTGGAGGCAACGGAATGAAATTTGTGATTGTGAGACGTTGGTTCGCGGTTTGTGTGATGGTTGGCGCCGGCCTTGCCGCCGGCGCGCAGGATATGACCGTGCAGGCGCGCGACCCGGACGGTCACGGGATGCTGTGCAAGCTGGGGGGAAAGCGGGTGCTGTTCGTGAGCGGGACGCCAGAGCAGATGGGCTCCGCGCACGGCCGCCTGTTGGCTGACCTGGTGCCGCATGTGACGCCGCGCATCATGGCGCTGGTGGGCGCGGGGTACACAGTTCAGAAGGGCGACTGGTTCTATGACCGCATCGAGGAGATCGTGCGGCGCGCCGCGCCGCACACGCCGGAAAGGTTCTTGCGCGAGTGCCGGGCCATGGGCGCGGCAGCCGGCATAAGCGAGCGCGACGCTCTCTGCGGCAACTTCTTCCCGGAGCTTTTCCATTGCAGCGGAGTGGCTGTGCGCAACACCGCGAGCGGGGACGGGCGTGTGGTGCATGCGCGGGTGCTGGACTACATGCGCGACATCAACCTGCAGAAATACACCGTGTTGCAGGTGTTCGTGCCTGACGGCGGCATACCGTGGATGTCGGTGGGTTACGCTGGCTTTCTGGGCACGGTCACGGCCATGAACGCGCGCGGTTTCGCGATCGGCGAGATGGGAGGGCGCGGCGAGGGCGCTTGGGACGGCATGCCGATGACCTTCCTGATGCGCGAGGTTGCTGAAAGGGCTTCGACCGTGGAAGAGGCGCTCAAGATCATGCGGGATGCCAAGAACACCTGCGAGTATTATTATGTGCTGAGCGACGCCAAGCGTGACATTGCCGCTCTGTACGCCACTCCGGGCAAGTTAGAGGTTTTGCAGCCCGGCCAGCAGCATCCGCGGTTGCCTAAAGTCCCGGAAGACACCGTGCTGATCTCAGGCGAAGGACGCGCCAAGGTTCTGTCAGCGCGTCTGCATGAGCACTTCGGCAAGATCACGCCGGAGCTGATGATCGAGATCATCAAGCGTCCGGTGTCCATGAAATCGAATCTGCACAACGCGGTGTTCGTGCCCGAGACGCTCGACATGTGGTTCGCCGACGCGGGAAAAAAGACGCCGGCCTGCGACGAGCCCTACACCAAGGTGAATTTAAAAGCGCTGCTGGATTTTTACGCTGCGCAGGGCAAGGCGGCCGCGGAAAAATAGGTCACTGAAAAGCCTCGGCGTTGTCGCGCGTGACCAGCTTGAAGGGGATGATGGTCTGCGGCTCGCAGGTCTCTCCGCGTATCAGCCGCAGCGCGGCTTCGATCGCGCCGCGTCCCTGGGCTCTGCCGTCCTGGAAGACCGTCGCTTCCATGCGGCCGTCCCGGACAGCTTTCAGCGCGTCACGGATGGCGTCGACCCCGACGACCATGATGTCGCCTTTGCGGCCGGCGCGTTCGATGGCCAGCATGGCGCCCATCGCCATCTCGTCGTTCTGGGCGAATACAGCGCGGCAAGCGGAGCCGTATGACTGCAGCCAGTTTTCCATCAGTGTCACGGCTTTGGCGCGATCCCATTCCGCAGACTGCGCCGCCAGGAGTTTTAGTCCGGGATATTTGGCCAGTACGGCGCGGGCGCCAGCGCTGCGCTTGAGCTGGGCGGCCTGCCCCATATAGCCCTCCATCATCAGCACGCCGCCGGAGCCCTCCAACCGCCGCGCGATGTGTTCCATGGCGAGTTCGGCGGACTCCTCGTCGCGCGAGCCCACGAAGGCCGCGGGGGCGGCGGCGGTTTCGGAATTGACGTTGATGACAGGTATGCCTGCCGCTACGGCCTTGCGCACTGCAGGGGAGCTGGCCTCCATCTCACAGGGGTTGAGGATGATTGCGTCAACCCGCCGCGCGATGAAGTTCTCGACCTGCTGGACCTGGCGCTCGGGGCTGCGCTGGGCGTCGTTCACGATCAGGCGGACACCCGTCTCCGCGGCGCGCTCGGACATGGCGTCATGGACTGTGACGATGAACTCGTTGGCCATGTTCAAGAGAGAAACGCCGACCACAGGCGACTTTCCGCGATCATCCGCGCTTTGGTTCCTGCCGCAGCCGCACACTAAGGCCAATGCGAGCGAAAGTGCTGTTCTCATTCGAGTTCCTGACGTGATGCTGATTGTTTTCAAAATACGGTTCTTCAAACGCGCTTCCGGCGGTCGAACCACACGGCTCCGACGATTATAACGCCTTTGACGATCTGTTGATAATAAGATGAAACGTTCAGCAGGTCGAGCCCGTTCCCGATCACGCCCAGAAGCAGCACTCCCAAGATCGTGCCGCCGACACTGCCGACGCCGCCCGCGAGGCTGGTGCCGCCGATCACGGCGGCGGCAATGGCGTCAAGCTCATAGCCGGCTCCGGCGTTGGGCTGTCCGGTGGTGATGCGGGCGGCGAGCACTACCCCGGCCAGTCCCGCGAGTGCGCCGCACATCGTGTATGCCAGCGCTTTGACGCCGCGCACGGGAATGCCCGCCGCTCGCGCGGCCTGCTCATTGCCGCCGACGGCATAGATATAGCGCCCTTGCCGCAGGTTGCGCAAAGACCACCAGGCCAGCGCGGCCACGGCGGCCAGGATCATGGCCGGGGCTGGCACGAACCCCACGTCGCCGGCCAGGGCTGTCAACCCTTCACTCATGTTCGAGACCGGCCGCCCGCCGCTGAGCGCCAGCGCCAAGCCGCGCGCGGCGGTCATCATGCCCAGCGTGGCGATGAACGGCGGCACGCGGCAGAGCGCCACCAGCAGACCGTTGACCGCGCCGCAGGCGGCGCCCGCCGCCACGCCGGCCAGCACAGGCACGGCTGCCGGGTAATCGCCGGGATGGGCCAGATGCGCCGCGGTAACGCCCGCCAAGGCGACCACCGAGCCCAGCGAAAGGTCCACCCCGCCGGTGAGCAGCACCAGTGTCACGCCGACAGCCAGGATGCCGTTGATCGAGACCTGCCGCACCACGTTGGTCAGGTTGGCCACGCCGATGAAATGCGGGAGCAGCAGCGTCAGCGCGGCGCATGTGACAAACAGAGCGGCGACGATCCCCATCTGGCCGCGCCAAACGCGCGCGAAAGTTTTAAAAGTTTCAAAATTAAACCGGTAACGCATAGGACAAAACCTTTTCTTGAGTGCATGAGCGCGGATCCAGCTCCGCGACGGCTTGGCCTTGCCGCATCACAAGCAAGCGGTGGGAAAGTTTCAGCAGCTCTGGGAGTTCGGACGATATCAGCAGGATCGCGCGGCCTTGGGCCGCCAGATCCGTGACAATCGCGTGCACATCGTCTTTGGCCCCGACGTCGATACCGCGTGTCGGCTCATCCAGGATCACGATCTGCGGCGCGGTCAGCAGGGTTCGGGCGATGACGGCCTTTTGCTGGTTGCCGCCGCTGAGGCGCTCTGCAGCCTGCTGTGTGTTTTTGGCATTGATGCCATAAGCGGCGAAAGCCTGAGCGACCTTTTCAGCCTCGACGCGTTTATTTATCAAAGGCCCGCGGCAGCAGCCTCGCAGATGCGCCAGCGTGATGTTCTGGCCGACCGGCAGCATGGGAACCAGCCCGTAAGCGCGGCGGTCTTCCGTGACCATGCCGATGCCCAGCCGCATGGCGCATGCCGGGCTGGTGACGCGCGCGGTTTTGCCTTTGACGAAAATCTCGCCGCTGTCGGCGGGGCAAAGACCGAATATGGCCGAGGCGACTTCACTGCGTCCGGCGCCCATAAGTCCCGCCAGGCCCAAAACTTCCCCGCGCCGCAGTTCGAAGCTCACATTATGATAAGCGCCTTCGCGGGTCAGCGCCTTTACCCGCAGCAAACATTCGCCGGACGCGGCGGGAGCGCGCCGCCGGACAGCGGGCAGCTCGCGTCCCACCATCATGGCGACAAGAGATTGATCCGTGTAATCGACGGCCTGGCCCGTGCCGACGCGTTCTCCGTCGCGCAGAACGGTGATGCGGTCGGCGACCCGGAAAACCTCGTCCATCTTGTGGGTTATGTAGATAACGGCGCCTCCGCGTGATTTGAGAGCGCCGATATTTCTGAAAAGGGCCTCGGCCTCGCGCTCGGAGATGGCGGCGGTAGGCGCGTCCAGGATGACGACAGCGGCACCGCTGCCGAGAGCGCGGGCGATTTCCACGGTCTGCATGGCAGCCACACTCAGAGAGCGCATTGGCGCGTCTACGGGCAGGTCCGCTTCAAGCAGGCCGAGCAGGCGTAAGGCTTCGCCGCGCATAGCGCGGCGGTTGACTGTGCCGGGGAAGCGTCCGCGCGGCTCGCGTCCCAACAGCAGG
>JAQWAM010000167.1 GCA_028707675.1 Kiritimatiellia bacterium
AAATGTCCCTCGCGTATCTTGACCCTTCCCAAAACAAGCGGCTGCGTCCCCAGAAAACGCAGTGCCGCCTCCGCCGAGACCATTCCTGTCACCGCCAGATCCGGCATCCGCGCCCTTATCGCGTCAGCGATCACGCCATCCGTCCCCAGTTCCATCTCCGGCAACGTCACATGCAGCACCCCCTGACGCGCGTCAGCCACAGGCAGTCGCGCATCCAAGGCGACCCCGCCCGCGCAACCTTCTACATCAACAGCCAGCCGCGCCGCCACCTCGCCGCCGCGGCGCTCTATGCTGAATGCCTCCGGCAACGCGCGCAAGCCCTGCGCCTCCAGACGCCGCCACGCCAGTCGCTCGCCCCCGCAAAAGGTTAGCCCGGCGGACGGCGACCAGCCCGCATTGATCTCGCCTTCCAGATCTTCCAAAGCAATGTCCGCGCCCGCCGCTTCAAAACGCCCGCCGCGCCACGACACACCAGCCTCAAACAGCATGTTAGACACCGACGCCAGCTCAAACGGCGGCATCTTGAATCTCGCCCTCAAGGAACCTAAACCCGCCTCGAAAGCGGGTTTCTTGTCCGGCGCCCGCATCAGCGCCATGTCCCTCAACCAGACCTCGCCCTCTGCCGCCAAGGCCCCGCCGCCATAACGCAAAGCCGCGCGCGCACCGCCCAGCGCATCTATTTGACCGTCCGGCGCAGACCCTGCCACGCCGGTCTCCGGCACCCGCAGATCAACATCCCAGACCGGATTGGCGACAAGCCCCGTGACCGTCACCTCGCCCTCAAACGGCACATGGCCACCCGTTGCCGACACTCCGGCCCGAGGCAGCGCGACCGACTCCGTCACACGCCCGCTGAAAGAACCGGACGCAGCCGCGTACGGTGGCTCCGCTTTCAGCTTCAGATCAAACTGTCCGCGCGCGTTTAAGCCGCGCCTTATCAGATAGCCGTCCGACAAGGCCAGCTCGCACGAGACCGACCCGGCACGGCCCCCGCTGACATTTAACGCGCCAGTCAAACTCGCCTTGCCGCAACCCACGCGCCCCGCTGTGACCGGCGCGGAAGACCGCAGCGCCTCGGCCGCGAAATCCACAATCCCTGACCAAACGCCCCGCTCACCGCGTTCCAGCCCGGACTTAACGGATAATGACCCGCCGTCCGAGAAAAAGATCGGCACAAGCGGCAGCACACCGGGCAAGATCTGCGACAGAGACCGCCCGGGCAAATCGGAATCCACAGCCAAATCAAGCCTCTCCATACCATCGGCGCGACGCCAACGCGCCGAACCGCGCATCCCAAGCAGACGCCCCCGCTCACTTTCAATGCTGATCAGATCCTTGCAGGAAAACGCCGACACCCCAGCGCTGACCCGGCAACGGATTTCCTCCGGATTGCCGTCCGCCTCCAAACGCGCCGACTGTATGCGCGCAAAAATCTCATTCCCGCTCTTCCTGAAAGAGCTTTCGCGCCCCAGCGCGGCGCTGACCTCGAAATTGTCCAGCACTCTCCATTTGCTGATATCGGCCGTTCCCCGGGCTGTGACAGTACACCCTTTTTCGGGGATCAAGCCGAAAAATTCAGTCCGGTCAGGCGCTATCAGGCGCGCGATGTTGTAAAGGCGTTTGATATCCAGCAGCCGCAACTCCGGATTCACCGCGATGGCGCCCTCCAGCGGATTTAGACGCCCGTCCGCCTTGAAGCGGAAAAGCTGATCGTCAACCGCGCCGCACCAGAACCGGTAGCGGCCCGCCGCCTCATAAACCACTCCAGCGTCAAGTTTCATCTCCGACAGCAGCGTGCCTCCCGCAAGTTCCACATCCAACGCCACACCGCTGAGCACAACCGCGCCGACCGTGAACGCGCCCGCCGACCGCTCCCGCTGCGCCTGCAGTCGGTTTGCGCCCTGCTCCGCCGCCACAACCGGCCGCAGCCTTTCCAAAAGAGGTGAAGTCACAGAGGCGCCGTCCACAATCAGCCGTGTGCTGACGCCTTCCACACTGACGCGGCCGACATGCCCCCGCAAAAGATCCCTGACAGTGAAAAGCGCTTCGACCCGCTCGGCATAAAAGAACTGCCCCTCATCGCCCAACGCCAAACCCTCAATCACCAGCCGCGTCGGCGACAGATGCGAGATGCGGAAATAAAGGTCAATCAACCCGCGCGCGTCCAGCGCTTTACGCGCAATGCGCGCAGCCACGGCCTCCCGGTTGATCCAAGCCGCGCTGACTACGCTTAAGGCCGCCGCCAACAAAAGGATTGCCAAAAACGCGATAGCGCGCGGAAATCCCCTGTGACGGAGACCCGCCGGCTCCGGCATCTCACCATGTTTGGAACGAGTCACGCGCTAATCTTAGCTTTTAATGCGCGCGGCGGTCAAGCCGGCCGTCAACAGGCTGCATTGCCGCCAGCGGTAACGCAAGCCCCGAAAGCCACCACCCCCAAGGCCCGCTCCAAAACAATGCCCAATCCATGGGTCTCGTGCCTGTTGAACACGATACGCTTGCGACAAGCCTGGCCGGACTCGTCCTTGTCACGACGCGAGATGTCCAGCGTCACGCCGGGATGTGCCTCGTCGTTGCGGTTCAGGTTAATCACCGTCGTCATGTTGCGACTGTCATGATACAGCCCTTTCCCGTCAGCGATATTTGCAGCCTGACCGCTGAACACCAGCAACATCTGGCACAAGTCCTCAAAATTCAGCTTTACCGTGACACGTCCGGACCAATCAAAAGTCGCGTGCTGGCGGTTTCCCTGCGCGGACGATCCCGTGGCCACGCTTTTCTGCTGCGCCAGCGTCAAATATACAGCGCCTTCACGGTCGCCGCCCGCCGGCACAACCTCGAACCGCGCCGCGCTGCCGGTGCCTTTGCCGTTAGCGTGATAGAACGAGAGCCGCGGACGGTAACCGCGGGACTGCGCCTCGTCATCCGTTGTCTTCGGCATGGTGTCGTTGATCTCTGCTGATGCGTTCATATCTGCCTCCTTGTTTGTTTTGCCGTCTCACGAACCTTTCGTGAAATCAACGGCAAGATAACATAAGAGGCGGTTCAGCATGTCGCCTGCCAAGCGACATTTTCAGGAATCAAACCGCGAAAATCGGCTGGCCGAAGGCGTAGAGCGCGTCGTTGATCATCAGGAGATCGTACACGCCCCGTTCGATGAAAAACCGGATGATCAGGTCAAAAGGCGAGCTCGCGGAAAGCGCGAAGCCGGCCGACACCAGCAGATCATGCGTCTCTTCAGCCGTCAGCCGCAGGGCCAGAGCGAAAGCCACCGCAGTCGTCTTGCGGGGCTGGTATGCGGGATCGCTCCTGATCTTCGAGAACAGCTTGCGGTCCACGTGCGCCCGGCGGTATACCTCCACCTCGCTCAAGCCGCTTTCGCGGATCAGTTGCAGCAGCCGGCGCGAGAACGGCGCGCCCGCGCGCGCCAGATACTCCGACAGCTCGGCCGGCGGCTCGCGGACTTCCGCCGCCGCCCGGTTTTCCGGCGGCAGGCGCGCGGCAACGTACTCGCGCAACGCCGACAGCACATCCGCGCCCAAACGCCCCGGCCCCGGCCCTTCCCGTCCGCTATCATCACTCGCAAACATATCGGAAATCCCGTGAATGCATATTCGGTCATATCATAACAAATCCGTCCGCTTCAAAAAACAGCAATTAAAAATCGCGCTAAATTACCCTGTGCTTTGCAAACCCCGGTTTTTATGCTTAATTATTAAGTTTCGCTTAAAGCAGATAAGGATCATCACAATGGACCCGGCAAACGATCACGCGCAGATTGAGGAGCGGTTTCTGACCCTGTTCGACGCTTCCCCCCTTCCGGTAAAGGAGATGCTGACTCTTGTCCGTACCTGCGCGGCGACTCAAGGCGAGGACAAAGCCCACGAATGGTCGGAAACGCTCATGCAGGAACTGGTTGACAAGCAGGAGTTCTCGGGGCTGCTGACCCTGTTCAAAGCCCGGGCAGAAAGTTTCGCGCGCGCGCTCAAACCCGCTGGCATCCGCGACAAATTGAAGAAAGCCTGCAGGGACCGCCTGGCCGCGGCCATCATAGATGCCGCGGACTTCGGCGAGACGGACACGCGGGAATCGTTCCGACGCATTGACCTGCTGATGGCGCTGACTCCCGGCTCACTGGTCATTGATTCCGCCTGGGGGTTCGGCCGCGTTAAAAGCATCGACGGCTTCTATAAGCGCGTGACCATCGACTTCACCGACAAGCCTAACCATTCCCTGACTTTCGCAGCCGCCTGCGAAACGCTCTCGCCTGCCCGTCCGGACCATCTGCTCACGCTGCGCCACCAGAACCCGGCGGAAATCGCGCGCGTCACATCCGCGCAGCCGGACAGGCTGGTCAGGCTGGCACTCGAAAGCTTTGGCGAGATGACAGCGGCCAAACTGGAGTCAACATTGACCGGCCACGGCTTCGTGCGCCCGAACGAGTGGAAGGCTTTCTGGGACGCCGCCCGCAAAGCGCTTAAAAACGATGCTTTGGTCGTGATCCCATCCCGGCGTTCCGAGCCGCTGCGCCTGCTGTCAGAGAAGAAGGCTTACGACAGCCGATGGTTCACTGCCCTGGCCGATCTCACGGATCCCGCGCTGATCCTCGAATCTGTCCTCGAGATAGAGGACAAATGCCGCCTTAAGGAAATTGACGAAAGCAGCCGCGGGGTTGTCGGCGAGCGTCTGGCCTTTGCTGTCAAAGCCGCCCACAACACCGATGCGTCCCTTTACGCCAGACTCGCCGCGACCGTCAGCCGGCTGAATTTCGACGCGCCCGCCGCCGTAGACATGCGGGAACACCTTTGGGAAAACCAGCGCTACATCAAGGCGGCGGAAACCATGACAGTGCGTGACAACGCGGCCATGGCCGCGTTCCTCCTGGAGGGGGACGCGCAA
>JAQWAM010000168.1 GCA_028707675.1 Kiritimatiellia bacterium
AAACCGAGGGCGAGGAGGGCGGTGAGCGGCAGCCTTCAGACGAGTCGGTGTGGATACCGCTGTCGCAGATATGGCAGATCGGCGGATCGATGTTGACGCCCGAGGATCATAATGCCGATTTCGGCATAAACCGGGTGCCGCGGCCCCTGACTCCGGAAGGCTATCAGAATCAGGGGACGACCATTATCTTTGAAGAAATTAAAAGATAAATTGATTGCAGGCCGCCGGATTTGAAGAAGGAGTGTTGTTTATGACTACAAGAAAAACCCCGCGTGTTTTGTCAGGTATCGTCTTCTTGTTGGCGCTTGTGTTGTGCTCGTCGATTCATGCGCAAAGCACTTCCGGCTTCAAGTACAACAACCTGACAGTCTCGCCCTTCGTCAATCTGGAGTATTCTTACGACAGCAATGTTGACTACGACGGGCAGGAAAATGATGACAGTATCCTGACGATCAATCCGGGCGTGGACTTGACCTACAGGGGTAATGATTGGGGGCTGGACGGCAAAGCCTGGTATGGGTATGACAAATACAAGGAATATGACGATCTGGATCAAGATCGTTATGGCGAAAGCCTGCGGTTTTACGCTGAGTCGCCGCGCGGCCTGCGCTTCATATTGGGGCAGAACTATATCAAGACGCATCAGGACGACTCGATTTTGGACGGCGGCAGGGGCATCTGGCGCGAGCGTGATCTGCACGAGATCATGAGTGCCCTGTCATACCAGATCAGTGAGAGAAGCTCGGTGACCCTGAACGGCATGTATTCGGATCTGAGCTACCAGAATGACAGCAACCAATTCGGCAATCTCTACGGCTGGCGTGAATGGAGTGTCGGCATGGAGGTCGCGCGAAAGCTCACGGCCAAGAGCAACTTGCTGTTGAGCGGATCATATCAGGAGTACGACAGCGACGGCGCGCAGGGGATAGACAGTAACAGCAGCGGATATACACTGATGGCCGGTTTCGGCTCGCGCGCCACCGAACGCATCTCTTACCGGGCTTTGACAGGCGCCAGTTGGTTTGACTATGCCAACGGCGATCAGTTGGCCGGCTGGGTCTACAGTCTTGACGCAAATTGGATCATCAACCGCAAGTTGGTTTGGTCAGTAGCGGGTTCCAGTTATTTCCAGCCCAGCGAGCGCGAGGCCAATCAGGCCATGCAGGTTTATGTCCTTTCGACCGGTTTGTCGTACCGTCCTGCCAAACGGGTGACCACCCGTTTCGATATAGGCATGCGCCGGGAAGAGAACGAATACTCGAGAAACAATCAGGGCGCCGTGACCTCGGACAAGTTTTCCGCGCGGGTGCGCGCCGACTACCGTCTGCAGAAGTATGTGTCGCTTTACGGGTCGCTGACCTATGAAGAGCAGATTTCCGACGATAACGCAGATGAATTTGACCGGATCAGAGGCACGGTGGGGCTGAACTTCCGTTATTGATCTTTGCGTTCCTTCCGGGTTAGAGCTATGACGATTCCGCCTATGCGATACAGTTGACGTGTAGGCGGTGTTTTTTTTCGGCAGTGTGCTTGTGGGATATATGATTCAGAAGTTTCTGACAAAATACGGATTGGCCGCGCATGTCCTGTGCGTATGCGCTTTCCCGGTCTTCTTTATCGCGCGTCCTGTTTCAGACGGAATGCTCCCGCTGTTGTGGCTCTCTTTGCTGGTGTTCGAGTTCATGTTTATGCTGCCTTCCGTCAGGGGCGGCGAGACCTTGGCGGACGCGCGCTGCCGTGTTTTGCGTAAGTTATTGTGGGATCCTTTGTTTTATGTCGGCGCGGCCGTCATACTGCTGGCTGCGGCGCAATGGCTGAACAGCGGCTGCGGCCTTGTCTACCTGACTGATGCGGATGTCTGGCAAATGAGCAAGCCAGGGGTGTCTTGGCTGCCCTTCAGCGTTGAACCCACTGCGGCGCTCAGCCGTTTGTCGGTATTTGTCTCCTGCTGGGCCGTCGCCCTGGCGTTGCGGGATGCAATGAGCAAAGCGTCCAAGCGCCTCCTGTTGCAGATCATGAGTTTGGTGAGCGGCTGCTTTGCGATTTATGCGGTGACGCTGGCATGCCTCAAATCCGAGCCTTTCGCCGGAATGGCTTGCGGGGAGGGCATGTCGGCGCTAGGCGCCTTCTGCGGTTTTTGGCTGCTGGTGGCAATGGGGGTTTTCGCCGACGCGCTTGAAAGAGCCCGGCGATCCGCAGGCGCTCTGTTTGTTTTTGGTGTGGCGGGAAATCTCGCGGGGATGTTGTTTTTCGCCAATGTTCTCACGGCAGTCGTTTATGCGGCACTGACGGTCATTCTGGTCTTTTATTGGCTGATATATCTTGCGCCGCATGTGCCACAGCACACGCGGTTGAAGCTTTTCATGGCTTCGCTGCTGATGTTTGCCGCGGCGGTGCTGTCTCTGGCATATCTTTGGCCTGACAACCCGCTCACGCATAAAATCAACACCGCTCTTCCGATTGACGCGCATTTAACAGATTTGATGGCGACAAAAAACGTTCGGAGCCAGGCTGCGGTCAGAATATGGGAGGACTATCCTTGGACAGGTGTGGGCGCTGACGGGTTCAGGCATTTTGTCGGTCTGGTGATCAACCCCAAAGACTGGGGTTTAATAATGGACAACAAACCCTATGTTTACAACGACTGGCTGCAGGCTCTGTGTGAGTACGGTGTATTGGGGAGCGGGCTGCTGCTGGCAGCCGCGGTGATGATGGCGGTGCCTGTCGGTTATCGCGCGCGCATAGCCATGCTGTTCGGTACGGGCGATGAGAATGACGGCCGCGTTTATCTGTTGCGGATATCCCCTGTTGTGTTTTGTGGAGTTTTGGCCTTGCTGATGTGCTTGTTGGAAAGTTTCATCAGCAATCCGTTGCGGGCTCCCGGATGTTTGTTGTCGTGGACATGTGTGACGGCGTCTTTGTCGGCCTTCTTGCCGGCGCAAGGCCGTGCCGCAGGCAAAACCTGAAGCGTGTCGATGCGTGACGATGCAGTGTGGAACGAGAGAGCGGAAGTTTATTTGGAGAGCGTGAGATGAGCGATACTGAACACAATTCAGCCGACGGCAACAAACGCGGCGGCAGCCGCGCCATGTACTACGGCGGCGGCAGCCGCGCCATGTACTACGGCGGCGGCAAGCGCTCGATGTATTACGGCGGCGGTTCGCCGGCAGCTTATTATCCCGGCGGTGCCGGCGGGTACGGATCGGGCTATTACTATGGCGGCGGCGGCGGCGGCATTTCTGACGACGAAGAGTCTCTGATGGGCTCCGTCACCATCGGCCGCATGATTCGCGTTTGCACACAGCGCTGGGTCACGATCGCGGTTTTTATCATCCTCGGCTTGGTCACGGCTTTCGCCGTGTACAAAATATCACCGACCATTTACGAGGCTGAAAGTGTTTTCGAAATGAGCATCCGCAGCGCCACCTATACCGGCATGCGTCGGGCTATCATCGAAACCGAGGGCGGCATGTCGCTTGACGAGGTGTTTAACACCCGCTTGGCTCGTTTGCGCAGCCGTGCCGTGATCGATCAGATTGTGAGCCAGTACCGCAGCGACTACCCCAGCTCGACTGTCACCGACGAGCAGTTGATCAACACGCTGGTAAGTTCCAAGATGACCCTGCAGCGCCGCTCGCGCCTGATACGCATAGCCGTGCGTTCAACCGATGCTCAACTGGCGACGGATCTGGCCAACGCCTATGCCAAGGCCGCCGAGATGTTCACCTCAGACCAGAACCGCAATGAGTCGGAAGTGGCCGTGTCGTGGCTGGCTACCACGGCAGAGCAGCAAAAGCGCAATCTGGAGCGCGCCGATAAGGAGATGCTGGATTTCCGCGTGGCCAACCAGCTTGATTTCATGGCCAGCGAGAGCGAGATGGCGCAGAGTGCCTTGAGCCTTGTCAACGGCGATATTCTTGCAATCGAAGGCCAGATCACCAAGGCCTCGGAATTGCGCAAGACTCTCGAGGCGATTCAGGCAGAACCCGAGAAGTTCGGGTCTTTACCGGATTCCGTGCCGCGTTCGGGCGAGATCGGCGCCGCCTACCAGACGCTGCAAAAGGTGCTGGCGGAAAAGAACTCTTTGCTGGCGCGCTACACGGCCAACCATCCGGAGGTCAAGGTCAAGGAGAAAGAGGTGGAGGTGTACACGCAGCAGTTCGCGGACGTGGTTTTCCGGGCGCTCGAGACCTGCAAGGCCAACTTGGATCTGTTGCAGCGCCAATACGCGCAGCTGACGCCCAAGCGCGATGACTTGGTTAAGAAATTGTCGGATCTCGAACTTAAGATCGTCTCCGCCAAAATGAAGCTGGAGCAGTTGGCGCGCGAGCGCGAGGTGGCGGACATCAACTATAAGGCTTTACTGCAGCGGACGCGCGAGGCGCAACTGGCGTCCGACGAGAACACGGCGATCATCAAGCAGGTCGAGTCAGCTTTCAAGCCAACCCGCCCGGTTTTGCCGAATCCTATGATCATCTTCCCGGCGGGGCCGGCGCTCGGGTTGCTGCTGGGCATTGTGTTCGTTTTGATCTTGGACCATCTCGAGGACAAAATCGTCGGCATCTCTGACATCGAGCAGCGTCTGCGCCTTAAGACCCTGGCCGTTGTCCCGCACGTCCGGCGCAAGAAGCGCGAGCAACTGGCGCGCCTGGTTGCTGATGACAAATTTTCGCAGTTCGCCGAAGCTTTGGCGGGGTTGCGCAACCTGCTGGACTCCCCGCGCTATCAGGAAATGTCCAAAGTGCTGCTGTGCATGAGCACGCAGCCCGGCGAGGGCAAAACCGTCGCGTCGTGCGGCTTGGCCATTTCTTGCGCGCAAAGCGGGCAGAAGACGCTGCTGGTGGATTTCGACTTGCGGCGGCCGCGCATAGCCCGGATATTTG
>JAQWAM010000169.1 GCA_028707675.1 Kiritimatiellia bacterium
TCTGCCGCTGATCAAGGGCGCGGAGGGCTTCGCCCAGATAAAGCCGGGTGACCGGCTTTACGGTAACGATATGGCTGCGGTGCGTCTGGCGGTCAACGCGACTCGTCCCGAGTGCCGCCTGCGGCTGCTGGCTTTGGACGCCGCCAAGGAAGATTACTTGCTGCTGACTTTCTCCGATTATCGGCAGGCGAAATTCACATGGGCGGGCATGGGCGATTGCGAGAGGCATTCTGAAGTGTTGATGCAGCGGCAGTTTGACCGGCTGGCGCAAGCGATGGAGAGTGACATCGGGCGGCCGCGTATGCTGTGGGACGCCACTCAGCCTGACCGGATATTTGCGATGCCGCCAGGGGTGCAATAGCGCGTTGGTAACTTATGGATTGCGGGAACAACCCGCATTGATGGAAAGGAGTTTGAGATGGCGATACCACCGATCGCGGCATTGGAGATCGGCACGTCGCGCACCGTGGTTTGTGTCGGCGAGTCCGGCGAGCGCGGGCGTGTAAGGATCACCGGCGTGGGCGTGTGCCCGACTATAGGAGTTCGAAAAGGGCAGATCGTTGACCTGTCGAAGGTGCGCGTGGGCATCGACAAGGCGGTCAAGGAGGCGGAAAAAGCTTCGGGCGTAGACATCTGGCAGGTGTTAATCGCTTTGTCGGGCGGCCACATTCAGGCGGAGGTCAATTCCGGCATGTTGGCGATCCGTTCGAATGACCATGTGGTTTCGAGGGAAGACATGGAAGAGCTGGGCGAAAGCGTCAATGATGTGCTGTTGGAGTCGGACCGGCAGTTGCTGCACACGATACCGCTTACCTTCACGGTGGACGACCAGTCTGGCATCGTCAAACCGGAGGGCATGCGTTGCAAGATGCTCGCTTTGGACGTCATGGCGATACACGGTTTGAAGAACAGGATCGACAATGCCGTCAACGCCGCCAAGAGCGCGAAATTGGATGTCACGGACGTGGCGTTTTCAGGCATCGGTGCGGCGCTGTCCGTCTTGACCCCCGAGCACAAACATAACGGCGTGGCGCTGATCGATCTGGGTGGCGGCACAACGAGCTATGTGGCCTATTGCAACAGCGTGTTCGCCGCGTCCGGCTGCATTGCCGTGGGTGGCGACCACATCACCAACGATGTGGCGCTGGCTTTCACGATTCCGCAGGCGCGGGCGGAAGATGTGAAGCGCAGATACGGCAGCGCTGTGATCGCTCCGGACAGCGGCAACAAAAGGGTGACACTGCCGGCGGATGTCGGGTTTGAGGAGCGCAGTATAGGGTGCAAGGCTCTGCAGACGGTCATAAACGCGCGCGTTGACGAAACCTTGCGGATTGTGCGTTCAAGGTTAGACGACGCGGGTGTGCTGCCGCATCTGGGGGCTGGTCTGATCCTTACAGGCGGCGGCGCTTATATTAATGGCGTGACAGATTTGGCGCGGCTCGTCTTCGGGCTGCCTTGCCGCATCGGGGTGCCGTCTAACGTTGACGGCTTGGATGGCGTCGATCAGTCGGCGGCGCTGGCCGCGGTGGCGGGGCTGGTCGTGCACGGACGCAACAACTATGAAGACCGGGGGCTGTTATCGCCGGTCAAGCATGTTCTTAAAGGATGGTTCGGACGATGAAAAACGAAGATCAGCCGGCGATGCTTTTGTTGGGGGTCGGTGGCGGAGGCTGTCGTCTGGCAGCCTCGGTGCGCGCCGCCTGCGGGGCTGGGATGCGCGCGGTCGGTGCCGATACCGACGCTCTGGCCAACCGTCAGGCAGCGGCGGGAGGCATGACCTGCCTGCTGCTGGGCGGTTCGCGCCTGGCCGGCCACGGCACCGGCGGCGATGCCATTCAGGGGCGGCTGGCGGCGCAGGACGACATGCAGAATTTGCAGTCTCAGATGAAGGGTGTACGCACAGTTGTGGTCGTTGCCTGTCTGGGCGGGGGCACCGGAGGAGGCGCGACACCGGAGATTGTCAAGGCTTTGGGCGAGATGGGCATAGCCACGATTTGTTTTGCCACTATGCCCTTCAGTTTCGAGGGGCAGGCGCGGCGCAAGGAGGCCGAGCGCGTGTTGCCGATCATTGAGGAAAGCGCGGACTCGCTGGTTGTGGTGCCTCTTGACGACCTGTTCAAAGACGCCGGCGACGATCTGCTGCTGGATAACGCTGTAACGCTGGCTGAGGGCATCATCGCGGCGGGCATGACGTTGCTTTGGCGTCTTTTGTCCAAGCCGGGATTCATATCGGTGGATCCAGAAAGGTTGCACACGATGGTGTTGCGCGGCGGCAACGCGCTTTTCGGCTGCGGTTCGGCGGGCGGCGAGGACCGGGCAGTGAAGGCGGTGGAAGCTTTGCGCGGCTGTCGGCTGCTGCGTTCAGGCGCGGCTCTGACGCGCGCCAACGCGCTGTTGCTGGGTATATTGGCTGGCAGCGATTTGAGGCTGGCGGAGGTCGGCGCGGTAATGCGCGAAGTGCATAAGGCGTGCAAGCCCGGCTGCCATGTCGAGATGGGAACCGTGCTTGATCCCTTTTACGAAGGCAGGGTCGAGCTGGTCGCCTTGGCTTTCGAGAGCTGGACGGCCGCGGCGCTGGCCGTACCGCAGGCCGCCGCCGCGGCCGAACCGCCGCAGGACGATATCGTGCCCGTCCGCGCGGGTGGGCGCAAGGTCCGATCCAAGAGCGCCAGCAAGCTGTCTTTCGGGGCAACCGGGCGCGGAAAGTTCAAGGGCGTGGAACCGACCTTGCACAACAATCATGACCTTGACGTGCCGACCTTCATGCGGCGCGGTATCCGTCTTGAGCGCTAGCGCGGACGTCGCCGGGCGCGATTCAGTTAGTTGAAACTGAAACACACCCGCACGTATGGTCTTGCTTAAAATGCTGGCAAGGCTCATAATAACACCTGTTTTTTGAAACCAAACGGAGAAGCAGATGCGCACAAAGATTATCGCGGGTAACTGGAAGATGAACATGACGGGCACGGCGGCGCTGGACCTGATCGAGGCGGTCAAGCGGGAGGTCGCGGATGTCGGCAAGGTCGAGGTGGTGGTTTGTCCGCCTTTCACGGAACTTAAGGCGGCTGCCGCGGCTTGCGCGGGCTCCAATGTTATGTTGGGCGCGCAGAATGTGCATTGGGCGGAGGCCGGGGCCTTCACGGGAGAGATCTCCGCGGCCATGCTGCAGTCGGCCGGGGTCAAATATGTGATCATCGGCCATAGCGAACGCCGCCAGTATTTCGGTGAGACCGACGAGACGGTCAACAAGCGCGCCAAGGCGGCGCTGGCCGCCGGCCTGATACCGATTGTCTGCGTGGGCGAGACTCTGGAAGAGCGCGACGACGGCCGGATGGAGGATGTGGTTGTGCGTCAGACCAAAGCCGGACTCGACGGGCTTGGCGCGGACATCTCCAGGATCGTGATCGCGTACGAGCCGGTTTGGGCCATCGGCACGGGGCGCACCGCCACACCGGCGCAGGCGCAAGAGGTTCACGCCTTGATTCGCCGCACTCTGTGCGAGACCGTCGGCGGCGACGTTGCCAACGGCATCCGAATCCAGTACGGGGGCAGCATGAAGCCCGAGAACGCCAAGGAGCTTCTCTCCCAACCGGATATCGACGGCGGATTGATCGGCGGGGCGGCGCTCAAAGCCGAATCTTTCGCGGCGATCATTAAAGCCGGTGTGTGATTGTGTTTGTTTCTCACACGAAGCCACTAAGGGCACAACGGTTTTGAGACGATAGACTGAACAGAATCCTTTGTGACCGTTGTGTATTTGTGTGAGATTGAATTGGGTTGTCTGCCTGTGCCGGGCACGGCTGGCAGGAGGGCAGTGCCCGCGTTAGTTTAAAAGGAGATGTAAGTGAAAATCGATTTGAAGGCAGATTGCAGGTACTCGCTGCTGGTGCCTACCAGCATGGGCATCAGGATAACGCCGGCAAACGGTCAGCCTGTGCACTGCGGCGGCACGTTCATGATGCAGGCCACCAGTGCCGAGACCAACGTGGCCAGCGTTGCGGCGTATCTGGGGTTGCCGGTAAAAGTGTTGACCACGTTTGTAAAAGGCAGCCCGATCGCGCAGTTGATAAAAGACAATCTGCGCAGCCGAAACATGGATTATGAGGGCGCGGAGGTGGAGCAGGGCGGCCCGTGGGGTTACCGCCATCAGATAAACATTGCGGACAGCGGCTTCGGCTCGCGCGGTCCGCGGGTGTGGAATGACCGCGCCGGCGAGGTTGGGCGCACGCTGAACGTCAAGGATTTTGATCTGGAGCGTATTTTCGCCCGGGAGGGTGTGCAGGTCGTGCATTTGTCGGGATTGATCGGGGCGCTTTCGCCGGAGACCGGCCGCTTCTGTCTGGAGTTGGCGCGCGCCGCCAAGAAGCATGGCACCAAGATCTCTTTTGATCTGAATTATCGCGCCTCCTTCTGGAATGGCCGCGAGCAGGAATTGGCGGAGATTTTCGCTGAGATCGCTGGTGTTGCCGACATCTTGGTCGGCAACGAGGAAGATTTCCAGCTCTGCTTGGGCGTGCAGGGGCCGGAGGCGGGCGGCAAGGACATCAAGGCCAAGATCGAAGGTTTTAAAGGCATGATCGAGCGTGTCAAGCAGGCCTTCCCGCACGCGCAGGTTTACGGCACGACCTTGCGTCAGGTGGTTGACGCCAACCATCATCTCTGGGGCGCGCTGATGGCGGCCGGCGACGAGTGGCACGTGGTGGAGCCGCGCGACATAACCGTGATGGACCGCATCGGCGGCGGCGACGGGTTCGTAGGCGGCATGCTGTATGCTATCCTCAAAGAATGGGATCCGGCTAAGTGGATACAGTTCGGTTGGGCCAGCGGAGCGCTGGCTGCGACGATGCTGGCGGACTATGCTCTGCCGGCGGACGAAG
>JAQWAM010000170.1 GCA_028707675.1 Kiritimatiellia bacterium
GACGCGCAGCTTTTCGGCGCGCGCGTCAATGTCAGGCGCGTTGTCGAGCGCGTCAAGCAAACGTGTTTTGAGGTCGTACGTCATGAGGTCGCCGGGCGCCAGCGCTTCCTCGTCAGCCGGCAGCTCTTCGGCGCGGACATCCAGCCAGGCGCCGACGCGCTGATTGTAAAAGTATTTGCAGGGAGCGCTGAAGAATTTGATCAGGCTGTCGAGTTCGAGTGCCGCCGGTTTGTCCGAGCCGTCAACTTTATGGCCGGCGGCCCGGTCTGCGGTCGGCTTGTCCGCGGGTTCTTCGTTTTGCCGCGGGCCGGATTCCAAGGCGCGCGCCACCTGATAGTAGTTATCTGAAAAGGAGAACAGACGGTTATCTGTTGCGTGTGTTTCAAAATAGCGGGGGCTGAAGGGATGGAGCGGGTGGCGGACGGTCAGCAGCTCGGCGGCACGCGGAACATGGTCAGCGTTGTCCCGCTTGGCGGCGGCGAAGTCGAAGGTGGCGTCTGCGGTGTCAAGCAGCTCGCTGACCAGCACCGAGGGCGGCAGCGGTTTGTTGTCTTTGGCGCTTTGGCCGGTGTAGGTGATGACCAGGCGCTCGCGCGCGGCCATCAGGGTTTCGAGAAAGGCGTAACGTTCCTCGTCGCGGGTCTGGCGGTCGCCGAGTTTGCGCCGCGTGCGGCGGTCCATGAGGTCGAAGCTCAGGCCGTCCGCCGCGCTCGGGAAATCGCCGTCATTCATGCCCAGCATGCAGACCACGCGGGCGGGCGCGTTGCGCATGGGCTGGAAACGCGAGAAGGTCACGTGCCCGCTCGCGAAACGCTCGCTGCCGGCGGCGCCCGCCAACTGCTCTTTAAGCCAGGCGAAGACCACGTTGAAAGGCAGCGAAAGATCTTGGCAGTCGGCGTTGCCTGTGAACCGCGCGAAGCGTTCGAGGGTCTGGCGGATCATTATAACGCCGTAAGGATCCCGCTCGTCCGGGGTGAAAAAGCGGTTGAGCGCGGAGTCGAGCCGCGCGCGCCACTCGGAGCACGCGCGCTCTGCGGCGCACATGGAGTGCAGGTCTTTGAGCGCGGCGATCAAATCGGCCAGGCGCCCGATCATGCCGGCCTGGCCTTCCGCGGCGTCGCAGGGCAGGCACGCTCCGGCGGAGGTCGGCAGCGGGTCGGCGGCGCCGGCGGTGTCGCGCATGGCGGCGCCGAGGATCAGGCGGTCCAGCGCGAACTCCCAAGTGTTGTTGTTGATGGCGGAGGCGCCGTGAGCGGCGCGGAAAGCGGCGTCAAGCCCCCAGGCCAGATTGGCCTGCTTTAGCAGGGAGGCGAGGCGAGGCAGATCCTCGGCGGCGAAGCCGAAGCGGGTCCGGACGGTTTCGTTTTCCAGCAGGTCCAGCACCTCCGAGGCTTTGAAGCGGCTGTTGGCGACAGTCAGCAGGGCCAGGAAGGCTTTGCACTCGGCATACTCCAGCAGGAGCGACTTGTCGGCGATCGTGTAGGGGATATAACCGGGTTCACCCGGCCCGGCGCTGCCGAAAACCGCGTCGATGTAAGGCGCGTAAAGATCGAGCTTCGGCGTGTAAACGCTGATATCGCGCGGCGCGAGATCCGGCAGCTCGCTGAAAAGGCGCAGCAACTGGTCGCGCAGAGCCTCGGCCTCGCGCATCGGCGAGTGGCAGGAGTGGATGGTGATCGAGCGGTCGGACGGGTCAAAGACCGCGTTTTTCACCGGGCTGGCATTATTGAGGATGTCGCGCCGGATCGCGGCGAGGGCGTTTGCGGGATTTGCGTCGGGCTCGCTGAAAAGAGTGTGTTCCGCGACAGTGTCGTAGGCGAGCAGCAGCGTGAAAAACTCCTGCCCGCTGCGGCCCAGCGAGCCGAGCAGGGGGTTTGAGGGCGCGGCGTAGTTTTCGGCCTGTCGGGCGCCGACCGCCTGCACGAGGGTGGCTTGGTCGCGCAACTGGGCTTTTAGGCCGCGCGCGCCGCTCCACTCTTCGCGGCAGGGGTTGACCGCGAAGAAATGGATGTCGAAGCCGTTAAAGGCGGCGAGGCGGAAGAGGATGTCCAGATGGGCCGGGGGCAGCGAAGAGACGCCGAAATAGAAAACGCGCCGTTTTTTGCGGAGAGCGTCCAGAAAACGCGGTGCGGATGGTGCGCCCTCCATTTCCCTTATAAAGCTTTGGTACAGGCCGGAAAAATGGCGCGCCTTCCCCGCGTCCATGCGGATCAGCTCGCGCCAGAGGACACATTGCCACCGGGCGTCAACGCCTTCCGCGGGCTGCGCGCCGTTCTCCCAGGCCGCCAGCATGTCCGGGCGGTAGGTCATGTAGCGGTCGAAAAGCTGCGCGAGGCGCCCCGCCAGTTGATGGCGGCGGAGCTGGTCGCCGGCAACGAAGGATTTCACGCGCGCGAAGGCAGGGTCGCTTTCCATTCCGGCCAGCAGTTTCAAGACGCGCCAGCGGACGGTGGCGGGGTTGAAGGGCAGGTCATCCTCGCTGTCGGGTTCTGGGCCGGATGTGTCCGCGCCGGTCATGGGGTTGAATACATGGCGGTAGATGAAAGCGCCGGGATAGGGGAAGTCCATGGCGGGGCAGAGGCCGTTCATCTCGGCTATGCGCAGGCTGAGCCAGCGGGCGAGGCCCTGATTCGGCACGGTCACGGTCTCCCGGAAGAAAGGATCCGGAGTGCGCGACGGGTCGGGCGGGTTACGCACAAGCCGCGCCAGCTCCGCCGCCAGTCTCGTCAGGTCATCGCTTACGTATAGATGAAAGCTCATGGGGTGTCAGCCGTCTGCCGGCGAGCGCGCAAGGCGTTGATCCGGCGATATTTGGCATTATATCAAACCTCTGGCAAAAGCAAGCGTCTTTTGCCATTCTACTGGCGTTTGTGTTAAAAAACAGATAAATTAACTGTGTCCGAATGGAATGGGTGCGATTCAAAAAAGTTGAATCGCAGAAGGTCAAAGGGTTCAGGTGTCAGGTGTTGCGCGGCAACTTCTTATGGCGGTTATGTCAAACAATTGTGTGTCTCCTGGTTTTTTGTTGGGGCAGGCCAGATGACGGAATGTCGCAAACGACAGGGGGCGCGTCGCGTCGGGTGCGGCGGACAGGGGGCGCGGGGCCTGATCGCTCCCGGTCTTGCGCTCGCTTGCGCCTCACTGTGTTTGGCCCCCGTTAAGGGGATCGGCGCGGAGTCCGGCGGCAAAGAGCCGGACGCGGTGGTCAGCCGTTTCCGGATCGGGCCGTTTTTCGAGTACCGCGCGACGCGCGAGGGCGGAACTTACTGGGCGGTCAGGCCGTTTTACTCCAAGCTCAGCGATCCGGTCAGCGACACGCGTGTGACGGACACGGTCTGGCCGCTGGGCACCTTCCACCGCGACCGCGAGCAGTCATGGTGGCGGCTGCTGCTGGCTTACGGTTCGGACAACGACGTCACGCTCGGGGATTCGGCCTGGAAGGCCGCGCTGTTCCCGCTCTGGTTTCAAGGCCGCTCGCGGCAGGGCGAGGACTACCGGGCGCTGTTCCCTGTGTATGGGCACCTGCCGCATGTTCTGCTGATGGACGATATCGATTTCGTTTTATTCCCGCTCTATCTTAACTATGAGGTTAACGGGGTCGAGCGCGATTATTACCTGTGGCCGATTTTCTCGCGTACCGGCGAGGAGCCCGGGGTAACACGCACGGGATTGTTCCCAATATACGGCGAGACCAATAAGCGCGGCGTTGAAGAGCACTGTTACACCTTCTGGCCGTTCTGGACTTCAGCGGTCTACAACGGGCGCAATCCGGGCTCGTCTTGGATGCTGTTCCCGCTGTACGGCAGGGTGAGGCGCGAGAAAGAGCGGCAGACGCTGATTCTGCCGCCGTTCTTCTCCCGGGCTGAAACGGACGCCGCCGTGCGCTGGCGGACGCCTTGGCCGTTCATCGAGAGCTTGACCGCGCCGGATGTGCAGAAGCGCTCGTTCTGGCCGTTTTACGGCAGCGTTGACCGCGATGACGAGCGCCGCTGGTACGCGGCCTGGCCATTGATCGAACATTTCAACTTGTCGTCGAAAGGCGGGCGCACGCGGCGCAGCCGTTTCTTCCCATTCTACGTCGACGAAAAAGTCTACCGCAAAGATACGGATCAAGAGGAGCGGCTTGTCGCAAGTTACCGCCGGATCTGGCCGCTGTACGCGCGTGACGCCAAGGACGGAGATTCGCGCGAGCGTGTGCTGGCGCTTAGCCTGATCCGGCACAGCGGCGGCATCGAGCGCAACTGGGCGCCTTTCTGGACCTTGTACGAGCGGACAGAACAGGTCGGCGAGATACGTCACGATGCCCTATGGGGCTTGCTGAAATACCGCAAGGCGTCGCAGCCGGGAAAGGTTTTGGAATGATAACACGCGAACCGGTATATACAGACGAACCGGACAGTATGCTCGTCAGCATGTGGCGGCAAATAATACTGGGGCTGGGCGATATAGGACGGGCGGGCAGTTTGACATTGCAGGCTTTGGTTGGCATACCTGCGCTGTTAATGTCGCGGCGCGGGTGGCGAGAGCTGGCGCGGCAGTTGTTTGTCACTGGCATCAAGAGCTTGGCGGTGGTCACGGTGGTGGGGATGTTCACCGGCATGATTCTGGGCTTGCAAGTCGGGTTGGAGCTGCGGCGTTTCAACCAAGAGATATATATCGGTTCCGCGGTCATGATCTCGCTGCTGCGCGAGATGGGGCCTTTCATGAGCGGCTTGATTCTGGCTGCCTGCGTGGGCTCGTCCATGGCGGCGCAGATCGGCACCATGACGGTCAACGAAGAGATAGCGGCCTTGGAGATCATGTCCATCAGCCCGGTGCGTTTCCTGATGACGCCCCGCATGGGTGCCATGGTGATGATGACGCCCCTCCTCTCTT
>JAQWAM010000171.1 GCA_028707675.1 Kiritimatiellia bacterium
GACATGCACCTCGACATCGCCGCGCAACTGCCGCGCGCCGGGCTGCACGAGCAGGGCGGCGTTCAGAAAATCCGGGCCGGCTTCGAGATTCCACTCGCCCGGGTCGAGCACGCTGGCCGACTCGCCGCCGGGCAGCGGGAATGACGCGGGGCGGTATCGCGCGTCGAACCAGACGCACTGCAGGTGGCGCTCGCTCCAGTGGAAGCCTGCAGAATAACGATTCTCGTTTTCCCGCACGGCCGACATCGATTGAAGACATCGTTCGTAGTTCTCTGCCATCGGGAAGGGGTTGGTATTCATTGCCAACATCCCGTCATTCCTAAACGACTTGTTTTTTATTTTTGTTGTTGACCTGTAAGTCACTAATGACCGGCGGTCGGGTGCGATGCAACAAACTAAAATCGCACCCCCGGCGGTCATTGTTCAAGCCATTTGTGAGCGCATGATTTGCACGGCTTTTTTCCAGGCTTCCTCAAGATTCTCCTTGGGCCAGCCGCATTCGCAGGAAACTCCGCCGTTATAGTTTATGTCCTTGAGCGCCTTGAAGTAGCCGCTGAGATCCTCGCCTTTGGTGCCAGGCGCTTTGCGACCCTCGAGTTCGGCGATGTGGCAGTGCCGGATGCGCCTGCCGGCTTGACGGATGGCTTCTGGTCCTTCGCTCTCCTTCAGCATGTGATAGAAGTCCGCAAGCAATTGCACCCGCGGGTGGCGGATGCCGTCGACGTAGGAGATGCCCTCTGTCACGGAGTTCAGAATGTTGGTCTCCCCCTTGTTCAAAGGCTCCAGCACGATCGTCAGCTTCAAGTCTTTGATGCGCTCGCCCAGCTTCTGGCAGAATTCGATGAACTGCGCCTTGGCTTTTACGGTGTCGAAGCCGTCCGGGATCTTGCGGGCCGCGCCGCTGCCGAGGACGATGTGCGGGATGCCGATCGCCTCCGCGCGGCGGCAGGCCGTGACGGCATAAGCGAGAGCCTCGTCATGCGTGGTGTCCGGGCCGGTCAGGCGGAATTTGCCGGGGATGAAACCGTTGCAGGAACGGATGGGAAGCGCGCACGCTTTCAGCGCTTCGATCTCTGGAGCGAAGTCGGCGTCGGGCATGTCCGGTTTGAGAAGGCCGCCCACGCCGCACTCTATGAACTCGAAACCTGCGGCTTTCAATTTTTCCGCGCGGTTGGGTGAAGAGCAGATGCCGAGTTTTATACTGCCGGCGCAGGCGGTTCTAGCCAGCGCGGCGCCGGAGCCGCCGGCCAGAGTGGCGGCCGCGATTGTTTTCACGAATGTCCGACGGTTTGTTTTCATTGTTAAACTCTTTTCTTTTCTGCGTGCGGAATTATGAGGCTGCCAAAGGAAAACCGTTCAGGTTTCTCTACGACAGCCTCATGCGGGCTGCAGATCAATAGCCGATGAAGGCCTTGCCGCCGACCATGACCTGCCGCTTGACCCTGTCGAAAGTCGCCTTCATGCCTTGGCGCATCGAGGCGTTAGACATGATCAGGGCCACCGCGTGGCTGTAGCCGGCTTCAACCGGGGCGTTCGGCTGCTTGCGCGAACGGACGCACTCCATCCAATTGCGCATGTGCGCCACTTCCATACTGCCCGCGCCGGTGTCCGCGGCGGTCGAGGCCGCTTCGGAGTCGGACAGTTTGGTGGTCACCAGCTTGGCGCGCTCGACGCCCTCGTTGGAGACTGTGCCCTTGATCAGGTCGATGGTGCCGATTTTTGAGTGGTACTTCTCCACGTTGCCGCGCGCGGAATTGTGCTGGCGCGAGCTGAACACCACCTGGAAGCCCTTGGCGGCATCATTGTCCGGGCCGTACTCGAAGATCGCCGTGAAGGTGTCGGCGCTCTGGCGCCCGTCTTTCCAGACATACAGGCCGCCGTCGGCCATGGCGGAACGCGGGAATTCGAAGCCGGTGAACCAAGCGACAGTGTCGATCTGGTGGCACATCCACTGACCCGGGATGCCTGACGAGTAGGGCCAGAAAAGGCGGAACTCGAGATACTTGCGCGGGTCGAACGCGACCTGCGGGCGGTCCAGCAGCCACTTTTTCCAGTCCGTGTCAGCCGCTTTCAGCTTGGACGGCAGGTCGCCGCGGCGCCAGCGCTGGGGCTGGTTGACGTTCCAGCACAGATCCACATAGCTGATGTCGCCGAACTTGCCGGAGCGGATATACTTATTGGCGATGTGGTAGGCCTTGCCGCTGCGGCGCTGCGAGCCGACCTGCACCACCGCGCCGCCGCGGTTGCCGGCTTTGCGGGCCTCGTTGACCGCGTCCAGCACGGCGTTGGCGGCTTTCATGTCTTCGGCGAGCGGCTTTTCCGTGTATGAATCTTTACCGGCTTTGACGGCATGCACAGTATGCATGGCGTGCTGGAAGTCGGCGGTGGATATGATTACCGCGTCGACATTCTTGGCCTTCTCGTAAAGATCCTCGTCGCTCTTGTAAACATCGATGCCGTGGCCGATTTTCGCCTCGATGCCGGCCTTGCCCTCTTCGCGGCGCGCGCTCCAGAGGTCAGCCAAGGCCACCATATCAAAATTAAGATCGTCCTTGCTCTTCAAGAACGACGGCAGCAGGGCGCCTCTGAAACGGTCGGAATAACCTACGCAGGCGACATTGACGCGGCTGTTGGCGCCGGCCACATTCTGCGAGGGCGCCTGCTGTGCCTTGAGTATTCCGGGCAGAGCCGCCAGTGAAGCGCCCGCCGATGCCGACTTGACAAAATTGCGCCGCGTAAGTTCTGTGATTTTGCTCAATTTCATTTCTCTCCCCTTTTTGTTAATTCGTTGGCATCGTGCGCCGCAACGGGGACACACAAAAACCGCCGACGGCACACTTGATAACCGATAAGGGAAACAGTTTATCAATTATCAGATTAGATACAAGGCCGAAGTGTGACTGGGAATGGGTCGATGAGAGAAAGAGAACAGTTAATAGTGAAGAGGGAAGAGGGAAGAGGGAAGAGGGAAGAGGGAATGGTCAAAAGAGAAGGTAGGGCTCGTGCCCGTTCCTGTGCAGGCACGCAGACAGGCAGAACGAGCCGCGGACGGTTCGGGGAACCGTCCCTACCGGCAAATTAGCTCTTCCCTCTTCACTATTAACTATTTTTCCCTCATCTTCTCTTCGTTGAGGCTGCCGGTGCGGTAGCCCTGCAGGTCCATCGCCACGAAAACATAGCCGGCGGATTTCAGTTCTCGCACGGCTCTTTCGCGGACGTCTGGAGCCAGCAGACGCGGAATGTCGCTAGTGGGCACCTCGATTCGGGCCACGTCATCATGATGGCGCACCCGGCAATGCTTGAAGCCCATGTCGCGCAATGAATTTTCAGACCGCTCTATACGGGCGAGAGCCTCCCGGGTGACGGGCGTGCCGTACGGCACCCGCGAGGCCAGACAGGCCATTGCCGGCTTTAACGCGGTCGGCAGGCGCAGGCGTTGCGAAAGCAGGCGGATCTCGGCTTTCGTGAAGCCGGCCTCCAGCAGGGGGCTTTTCACGCCCAGCTCGCGCGCGGCGCGCCGGCCGGGGCGGAAGTCGCCCTCGTCGTCGGCGTTGCTTCCGTCTATGACGCATGCGAAGCCTTTGGCCGCAGCCGCGGCTCCGATGTGCCCGAAAAGGCGGCGCTTGCAGAAGTAACAGCGGTCTCTGGTGTTGGCGGCGTAGTCGGGATCGCTGATCTCGTCGGGATTTACCGTGACGCACTCGGCGCCCATGGCGGCGGCCAGCGACAAGGCCTCGGCCAGCTCGGCGCGCGGCAGGCTGGGCGTGTCGGCGACTACAGCCAGCACGTTCGCCGCGCCGAGGGCTTCGATGGCTTCACGTAGAAGCAGCGTGCTGTCGACACCGCCGGAAAAACCGACGGCGACGCGGCCGTAAGAGCGCAGCAGCCCGCACAGTTTCCGCTCTTTATTGTTCAGGTCATCGGTTCCGTCTGGCATATTGAGATTGTCCATAACCTATAACATGGCCATTTTGTCACACTAAAGGTAGGGCGGTTTCCCCGAAACCGCCGCGGACGCCTCGGGGATGCGTCCCTACCTCACACACTCACGCACCCACACACTCACGCACCCACACACTCACACACCGAAGTTACCCTCTCGTTTTCGCCCGGCCCACCGGGCGGCGGGCTTGCCGATAAAACGCCGCTCAGAGAACCAGGTTGTCGATCAGGCGGGTTTTCCCGCAATAGGCGGCCACCAGCGCCACATCGCCCGGGCGGGCTTCGCTGACGGGATCGAGTGATGCCGGGTTCACAATCTCGGTGTAGTCGGGGCGCAGGCCGTGGCGCTGGAGTTCTTCGGCCATAGCGCGGCGCAGCGTGTCCGCCTCGACGGCGCCGCCTGCCAGAGCGGCGGCGGCGGAGCGCAGGGCGCGGCTGACACCCAGGGCCCGCAGGCGCTCCGCGGGCGTGAGGTAAGCGTTGCGCGAACTCAACGCGAGGCCGTCGGGCTCGCGCACAGTGGGGGCGGTCACGATCTCGACCGGGAAGTCCAGGTCACATGCCATCTGCCGGATGACCGCGGCCTGCTGGAAATCCTTCTGACCGAATATCGCCACATCCGGCAGGGCTATGTTGAATAGTTTGGCGACCACGGTGCAGACCCCGCGGAAATGGCCGGGTCGGCGGGCGCCGCACAAGCCGGCGCTTAAGCGCTCTTCGTTGACGCTGGTGCTGGCGTCAGGGGCGTACATCGCCGAAGGCGGCGGCATGAAGAGGGCATCTACACCCGCGCTGCGGCAAAGTTCGGCATCGCGCGCGGGATCACGCGGGTATTTGTCGAAATCCTCATTGGGCCCGAACTGAGTGGGGTTCACAAAGATCGAGACGGCCACGGCGTCAGACCGCTTGCGGGCTTCGGC
>JAQWAM010000172.1 GCA_028707675.1 Kiritimatiellia bacterium
ATAATTGATTCAAAAGATAAATCAGTGCTATCTAGTTACCTAAGACACAAATTAGATTGTAATATAAAATTTATAAACGGATGCTTAAAGGTGGATGCCCGCCGCCGCACCGCCGTCTCAGTGCGGAGCTGACGGAGGCGCTGATCGCGCGCAAGCGGGCAATGCCGGGGCTGCGCGCGTTGCTGATCACCGATCCGGTGAACACGGTCTACGGCGGCATGGAGAGCCCGCATCTGCGGCGGCTGGCGGCGGCGGGGGTCGAGGTTGTCGTGACCCGTCTGGAGCCCTTGCGCGACAGCAACCCCGCGTGGTCGGGATTCTGGCGGCTGGCGGTCAGGCCGTGGGGCAACCGTGCCGGCGGATGTCTGGCCAATCCTTTCGGGCCGGGCCGGGTGACGTTGCGCAGTTGGCTTTCGCTGTTGAACTTCAAGGCCAACCACCGCAAGGTGGTGGCGGCGGACGCGAGCGGCAGGCTGCGCGCGCTGGTGACCTCCGCCAACCCGCATGACGGCAGCAGCGCGCACTCGAATGTCGGCATCGTGTTCGAGGGTTTGGCGGCGCAGGCGGTGCTGGAGACCGAGCAGGCGGTGCTGGATTTGAGCGGTTACGGCGGTGCCCCGCTGTGCAACGAGTTCGTGGACGCCGCCGCGCACGTCGGCGGCGCGGCTGACGCGGAAGGTTTGCGGATACAGGTGTTGACGGAAGGGGCGATCGCCCGCGCGGCGGAAGAAATGATCGGCGGCGCCGGGCGGGGGGACAGGCTGGATCTGGTCATGTTTTACTTGGCCGATCGCGGCATCGTACGAGCGCTCAAGTCCGCGGCGCGGCCTTGCGCGTGACACTAGATCCGAACAAAGACGCTTTCGGGCGGCAGAAAAGCGGCATGCCCAACCGGCAGGCGGCGCGCGAGCTGGTGGCGGCGGGCGCAGCGGTGCGCTGGGCGGTGACCAGCGGCGAGCAGATGCACTCCAAGCTGCTGCTAGTGTCAAAAAAAGACGGGTCGGCCGACCTGCTGCTGGGTTCGGCTAACTTCACGCGCCGAAATCTGCGGGACTACAATTTAGAGACCAATGTACGCTTGTCGGGTAAACCCGACACTCCCGCGCTGCGGGCTGCGGCGGATTACGCTGACTCGGTCTGGAACAACACCGGGCGCGTCTACACTGTCGGCTACGACAAATACCGTGATGACTCGCGCTGGCGTGTCCTGCGCTACCGCCTGCAGGAGGCAACCGGCCTCTGCACATGGTGAGATGACGCGCGTATGCGGCGCTCTACAGTTCAGGGATGGGCGGGACGATCACCGGCATCCATTTCTGCGGCGGCGGCTGATCTTCTTCCGGAACCGCAGTGTTTTTTAAGGCGGCGTCGACAAAGGCGACGGCCCGCAGACCCTCATCGACCGTCATGAAACTGTTTTCGGCGGCCCTTGCGCGGGCCGCGGCTTTGCGGTCGGTCAAGACCTTCGCAAACGCGGCGTACGCTTCGGTAAGAGCCGCGATGTAGGCCTTGTTGCGTCCATAAGGCTCCGGCGCGGTCCTGCCGTCACCGCCTTCGGGTATGCCGCACACGTTGACATCCTCCTTGCCGTCCACGCCGCGCGCGACCAGCCGGTCCGGAGCGCTCTGGGACCAGAATAGCGCGCCTTTGTCGCCGAAGATCTCGATGGAGAGACCTTCCGAGCGTCCGGTGGCCACCTGGCTGGTCAGGAAGACTCCGCGCGCGCCGTTGTTGAAACGGACGAGCACGCTGCAGTCGTCGTCAAGGATGCGTCCGGCGATCGTCGGCCGCATGTCGGCGCAAAGCTCGGTGACAGTAAGGCCGGAGAGCCACTCGGCGAGGTGGAAACAGTGCGTTCCGAGATCGGCCAGGCACCCGGCCTGTCCGCTGCGGCGGGGGTCGGCCCTCCAGCCGGCCTGTTTGTTGCCTTGGGTCTCGAGCCGTTGAGCCATCCAGCCGAGCAGGAAAGACGCGGATATCTTGCGGATGTTGCCGACGGTTTTGCCGTCCTTGATCAGGTCTTGGAATTTTTTCAGCGCCGGATAGCTTTTGTAGACCATGGCTATGCCGTAATCGAGTCCGCTGTCGCGCAGTTTGCGTGTCAGGTTCAAGGCCTCGTCCATATTGCAGGTGTAAGGCTTTTCGCAAAAAATCGGAAACCCCGCGTCGATGGAAGACATCGCGACAGGATAATGCATGGCGTTAGGAGCCAGCACCGTCACGAAATCCATGCGTTCGTCCTTGGGCAGGGAGGCCTCGCGGCGGAACATGTCACGGTATGTGCCGTAAACTTTGCGCGTGGGCAGTTCAAGAACCTTGCCGGTCGTGAATGAATTCTGGCGGGTTGATCCGAAAGCTCCGCATACCAGTTCCATGCCGCCGCAGGCCTTGATTGCCTCTCGATGTATGGCGCCCATAAAAGAGTCGGCGCCGCCGCCGACCATTCCGACCCGTAAACCTTTGCTCACTTATGCACCAAACCTTCCTGAAAATTAAAAAAACCGAAAAACCGCACACATTATGTTTTTATGATACCCCATTACGAAAAAACGGGGCAACAAAAAAAAGCAGGATTCCGCATCTATTTTAAACGGGTGGCCGCCGCGTCAGACATAGCGGCGTTCGACGCGGTTGCCGAAAGAGCAGATGATCTCATAGGGATGGGTGTTTTTGAGGGCGGCCCAGTCTTCAACCGTCAGGGCGTGCATGCCTTCGCCGCCGAGGCAGACCACCTCGTCGCCGACCTCGGCCTCCGGCACGCCTTCGAGCGAGACGGTGGTGTAGTCCATCGAGATGCGTCCCAGCACCGGGCAGGGGATGCCGCGGATCAGCAGGTAGCCGCGGTTGGAGAGTGCCAGCGGCAGGCCGTCGGCGTAACCGGCAGAAACCGTGCCGACGCGGGTTTTGGCGGCTAAACGACAGGTATGGCCGTAGCCGATGCCGGTGCCGGGCGGCAGGGTGCGCACGGCGGTCAGGCGCGTTTTGAGGGTCAGCACCGGTTTGACCTTGAGGGCGCGGCGGCCGATGGTGTCGAATGAGCCGTGCAGGTTGATGCCGGTGCGCACCACGTTGAAAGGCGCGCGGCAGGCGCGCGGGAAGTTGTTGATGGCGTCGCTATTGGCGATGTGTATTCTTTTGAAGGTGATGCGGTCGCGGCCGATTTCATCGAGGATGCCGCAAAAAATGTCCATCTGGCGGTTGGTCAGGTCGGAGCCCGCCTCGTAAGCGAACGGAAAGTGCGAGAAGACACCCTGGCAGTCGAGGCCCGGCAGGCGGCAGGCCGCGCGTATGACGGCGGGCGCTTCGGCGGGCAGCAGGCCGAGGCGGCCCATGCCTGTGTCGAGCTTGATGTGGACAACGGCGGGTTTGCCGCAGCGGACAGACGCGGCGCTGATCAGTCGCGCGGTCGCCAGGTCGGTGACCGGCAGGGTCACGCCGGCCGCGACCATGGGGGCGACCTCTTCCGGCAGTACGCTGCTGAGGATCTGGACCGGCTTGCCAAGCGGCAGGAGCTGGAGGGCCTCGTGCGGTTCGGCCACGCCGAAAGCGGCAGCGCCAGCGTCCGAAAGGGCGCGGGCTATGGGCAGCACACCGAGTCCATAAGCGTTGGCCTTGAGCACGGCTAGAACCTGAGCCGGCGCGACCGCCTGCTCGATCTTGCGGAAGTTGTCGATCAGCCGCTGCAAGCTCACCTCCAGCCAAACTCTGCGGGGTATGTTGTTCACGTTTTGCATGCCAATGTAAAATGAAAGTATTATAACAACTGCGTGATTGCAATCGCGAGGGTAAAAAACAAGGTGTTGACCGTCGGCCGACTTCCGGCGAAACTGCCGCGACGAAGAGGCGCGGTCGCGCTTGATTTGTCAGGCGCGTTGTGCGACACTACATTGCCATTTAGCGGTAAGGTGCGTAATGCTATATCAGGAAACAGGCGCGTCGGATGCGGTGATCAGTCCGGCGCGGATGAAAGAGATCGTTTTTGCGGCTTTGGACCGGCTCGGGCCGCGGCAGAAGGTGCTGGCGCTGCCGCCGGATTTCACGCGGTTTCACTCGCAGGCCGGGGCGATCACGAGGCTGGCGTGGGAATATTACGGCGAGCGGCTGGCGGCGGTGCTGCCCGCGCTGGGAACGCATTCGCCGATGACCGACGCGCAGATCCGCGAGATGTTCGGCGACATGCCGCGCGGGCTTTTCAGGGATCACGACTGGCGCAACGACGTTGTGACTCTGGGTGCGGTGCCGCCGGAGACGGTCAGGGAACT
The DNA here is from genome assembly GCA_028707675.1 of Kiritimatiellia bacterium. Classification (GTDB taxonomy): domain Bacteria; phylum Verrucomicrobiota; class Kiritimatiellia; order RFP12; family UBA1067; genus JAQVQN01. Next base: position 4,263 of record JAQWAM010000172.1, read on the forward strand.
GACCGAGGGCAAGCTTGACTTCGACTGGCCGGTGCAGGTGAATCGGCTGCTGGTGGAGGGTGGCTTCGACCTGATCCTATCGATCGGACAGGTCGTGCCGCACGAGGTGGTCGGCATGGCCAACTACAACAAGAACATCTTTGTCGGCACTGGCGGCGCGGTGGCCATCAACCGCAGCCACTTCGTGGGGGCGGTCTACGGCATGGAGCGCATGATGGGCCGGGCGGACACTCCGGTGCGCAGGCTGTTCAACTACGGCAGCGACCGCTTCGGGCACCTGTTGCCGCAGACGGTTTACTTCCAGACTGTGATGGGACGTGCCGCAGAGGGCGGCATGGTGATGCGCGGGCTGTACGCCGGCGACGACATCGAGGTCTTCAACAAGGCCGCGGCGCTTTCGCTGGCGGTCAATTTCGAGATGGTGCCGAAGCCCTTCAAAAAATGCGTGGTGTATCTGGATCCGGCGGAGTTCAAGAGCACCTGGCTGGGCAACAAGGCGGTCTACCGCACGCGCATGGCCATGGCCGACGGCGGCGAGCTGCTGATCCTGGCGCCGGGCGTGACAGAGTTCGGCGAGGACGCGCAGATC
>JAQWAM010000173.1 GCA_028707675.1 Kiritimatiellia bacterium
CAGGTTGGTAACGGTATTTGAACGATTACGATTACGAGCAAGATTACGATTACGAAAAGTCTCCATTTTTCCTAATCTTAATCCTAATCCTAATCCTAATCTTAATCAGCTTGAAGTTATAGGTAAGCCCGCCGCCCGGGGCTCCGGGCGAAAACGAGAGGGTAACTTCGGTGTGTGAGTGTGTGGGTGTGTGAGGTAGGGACGCCTCCCCGAGGCGTCCGCGGCGGTGTGAGGTAGGGACGCATCCCCGAGGCGTCCGCGGCGGTTTCGGGGAAACCGCCCTACCTTTTCAACACGGCTTTAGTGTGACAAAATGGCCAGCATTTTCTGGGCGGAGCGATAGACCATTTCCGGCGTGACCTCGCCTGATGCTGAGCCATCAGGGTAAGCGTCACGGTACACACGTGCGGCTGCCGTTGTACCCTCAGAGGTAGCGGAGTGAAACAGGGGTATAACACCCATGCGCGGAAGAGGGCTGCCGAAAAGGTGAAGATGCTCTCTGCCGATGAGGCGAAAAAACTGCTTCTGAAACTGATCGATCAAATCCCGGATGCGGGTTTCACAGTTCTGGGAGGCTAATCCGATACTTGACATTTGCGCCCCGTTTTCTTAAGAATAGGGCTCGAAAGTGAGGTTTGCGAATTGAGCAAAAAGAGTCAAATGGCTGCCATTCTCGAAAAGAACAAGGGCGTGTTGCGGACAGCGGAGGCGGTTGCCGCCGGTATATCGAGGACGTACTTCGGCTTCACCTATTATCCGCTCTCGCTGGCCATAGACTTCAGCGTGTACGCGACCGCTGGCGGCGCGGTGATCGAGATTTGGACCGTGGACGAGAACGGCCATGACGACATCGTGGTGTACGCCTGGATCGGTAACGAGTGGGTTGAGGTCGGGCGCGTGCCGGGCGCGGAGGTTGTCGGATACGATTCAAACCGGTACGTTGTGTATACCGATCAGCTTGCGGCGGGCTCGTCGTACCGTTTCCGCGTGATCGACGAATGCGGGTATACACACACTTCGCCGCAGCCGATCGAGTTTAGGGTGATACGCGTGGAGGCGGTTCGTCTTGACATGCAGACGATGGAACTGCGCTTCAACACGGAAGCCGGGAGAATGTATCAGTTGATGGTCAGCACGGATCTGGTGCGCTGGACGAACGAGTTCGTCCAGATCGAAGGCCCGAACGGTTGGCTGCCGCTGTCGAACAAGCCGTTTATAGCCGGGGATGGCACGCGCACCAGCGTGCGGGTGCCGGTCAACGGACGCAGCCGCGCCTTTTTCAAGGCGGTCAAGGTCAAGTAGCGCGGTCTTGAAACCAGTGAGTTTCTCGCGTTAGATCGAAACTACAGGGTTGATGATGATGCAGGCGATCAGCCGACGGCCCGCGCGTGCTTAAAGCCGCGGCACTGGGCACAAAACAGGCTTTAACGGTTAGCTTTGCCCAACCGCGGCGGTTTCTTCACGAGCTTGCCGTCCTTGTACGTGAACTCGGGACAATCGCAGAAGTAGACGCGTTTGCCGACAGCGCTCTCGGAGATATCCGCCGTCACCTTGCCGTCTTTCGTCCATCCCTTGAAAGCCCGCGGCGGCAGCTCGATCACGGTATTCCCGACCTTCGCCTTGAGCCGCTCCTTGAGATTGCCGTTCGCGACGATGACGGTGCCGTCTTTGTATTCGACGAACAACTGGTTGCGTCCGGCCGTGCCGTCCGCTATCGCCGCAGAAGAAGGATGCGCTTTGCCGTCAGCATTGAAATACGCGATCGTTTTGACATCGCTTTGCGTGTAGCGCGCGGCGAGCGGCTGGACCATGGCGTAACTGCGAAGCGCGATGTCCTTGCCCTTCTCAAAGTCAATCCTCCCCGGACCGCAGTAGGCGAGACCGAACGGCTTGGACGGATCGAAACAATAATCGAGGATCAGATACGGGGCATGTCCGAACGCCACCGTGGCGGTCAGAAAATAATCTACGAGTTCCTCGACGCCACCGACCGGAGCGGTGTTGGGCTGATACATCTTTCCAGGCGAGAACATCGGCAATAATCCCATGCCGAAATTGCATTCCTTAGGATGGATTTTGAGGAGATCGAAATCGACTATCCACGGCATCGTGAAGAAGTCATAGCCGCGGTCCTGCGCGTAGTTGCCGTCCGTGAGTCCCGCATAAAAGAAGTGACGTCCGCCTTCGGAATACACTGGACCTTGCCACGCCCGCTTCTGCAGCAGCATCGTCTCCCCATAGGCGTAGAAAGTCTGCGCGAACGTCGCCGCTCCGGGAACCCGCGCGTCGTAATCCGTACGGCTCCACGGCGTCACAGCGGTATGGACATCGCAGTAGGCCGTGTCATAGCCGAACTTGCGCTTGAGTTCCGGAGCGAAACGTTCGCAAAGCGAAGGGGTAAGAACCGGTTTCGGACCGTAGCACCTGAACCACGCCGTTTTGAACGAACCGTCGCGTTGGCGCGCGATGAGATCCCTCGACCAGTTGGCGTTCATCGGCGAGAAATCGGTGAAATTGTTGTAGGGGCCGTAGACGTAGCCGAGTTCCTCGCGCATGAAACGTGAATAATCCTCGGCGCCCTCATCCCCGCCCTTCCCTGGCGCGGCATCCGTCCGGCAGGTGAAACTTTCGCCGCGGTCGCGCCACAGCGTCTCGTGGTCGGTGACGATCACATGATCCATGCCGAGTTTCTTCACTTCCCGCCAGAACGCCTTGTCCAGCTTGCGCTCGTGGCTGCCGTGGGATCTCCACGCGCCCTTGCCGGTCACCGCCTTGTACGGGGAGACCGGATTGGGAATCTCCGGCAGAACTTCCGCGAAATCGCGGCTCAGCGTGATTACGATCCGCTCGCTGACCGGATTATACGATCCGTCGGTCTTCGGGAAATACTTCATCGTCTGCGCGCCATTCGCACTCGAAAGTTCACTCGCGTTGGAACGATACCAGTCGAAGACCGCGCTCCGGTACCATCCGCCTTCGAGAAACTCGATCTTGAGACGATCCTTCCTGTCGCCGTAGGCGAGATACGGCACGATGAAACTTTTGAGGACTTTCGCTTCGGACGCACTGCCGGACGAAACCTCGGTGACCGCCCCGGCGGGCGCGTACAGATCGACGACGAGGCTCTTGCCGCGACGGGTCTTTTTTATTTCAAGCTTGCCGGTGTCGCCGCCGGCGAGCGCGCCGCCGTTGAACTCGGCGAGCAGATCGCTGTCTTTCGGAGCAGAAGCGTACGGGATTATCGTGTTTTCCGCAATCGGGAAAGGCAGCTTGCCGTCGCCGATGTTGATTCCCCGGTCGGCGCCTTTAAGCGGTGTCAGATTACGTTTGGCGCGCGCGGCGATGTCGAGCTTGCCGGATAGGGGGTCATTGAAAAACGCGACGTTGTCAAAGTGCGTCTGACGGTATTCCGGTTGCGTTCCGCCGACGAGGACGAATCCCGCGAACGAAGCGCCGCGGAGGCGCGTCATCTCCTCCGGCGAGAACCGTCGTTCGATGCGATGCCAGTCCGGCCAGTCGATCTTGCCGAGCGAAATCCGCTCATCCGTCCCGTCCGCCAGTCGCAGTGCGAGGAAGAGTTCGGCGGAAGGCACCCCGAGTTGCGTGTTGGCGCCTCGTCCGAAGTGATTGCCGTGCGCCCAGACGGCGAAAACGTCCCATTCATGCGCGATAGCCAGCGGTTTATCGGGTCCGAAAACGACGGACGGTTTGTCGCCCTTTCCGCAATACGACAGCCGTAACGTCTTTTCCCCGAACAACTGTTCCTCACGTGTTATCGCGCAGAGCGCCGCGGCATTTTCGCCGCTCACCTTCCACTTTGGATCGCTTTCGAAATCAACGAGCGCCGGCGTGTCGTCCTGCGTCCGGTTCGCGTTTTTGAATTCGTACGGACGGTTGTCCTTGGGGTACGGCTTGCCGGCGCCGAGGTTCTCCGGATACGATTCGGCCTTTTCATTCTCGCCGAGGGCATAGCACGCTTCCCGCCAGATGTCATTGGCGTTCTCGCCGTGTTCGGACGGCAGGATCACGCTCTTTTCGAGATAGGCGATACACTCGCGGTAGCGCTTCGTATCCAGAAGCGAATTCGCATAAGCCAGTTTCATCGGAGTCACTTCGGAATCCGCCCGCACGCGTTTTCCCATCAGTTCCGCGCGCCAGCCGCCGTTGAGTTCGATCGCATTCTTCACATCCGCGTCGCCCGCGGCGCCGAGGCTTCGCCCGGCGCGGTAAAGGTAGAACGCCGCGAGGTCTGGTTCGTTTCCGCAGGACGCAAGCAGATCGTCGGCGCGGTCATTGTCCCCGTTCGCCGCGAGAAACAGCGCGAGATAATATTTGAACTTCCAACTTTTGTTTTCCTGTGTCGCCCATTCGAGCGCAGGGAGCGACTCGCGGCGGAAAGGAAACGCGTAATCCGCAGGCAGCTTGGCGATGGCGTCGAGCGCGGCCGCATCATGCGTCAGATGCGCAAGGCGGATGCGCGCGATCGGATGGTCTCCCGCAAAACCGAAGAGAGTTTGCGCCTCCTCGGCAAGCCCCGCCTCCTCGTACCAGGCGCCGAGATCAGTGAAGACCTCATGCGGCAGCTCGCACTTGATGTACGTGCGGAAATTCGCTTTGCCGCCAAGCTTGCCGAGCTCATACCTGACGGCGTGAAAAAGCGGAATTTCTTCGAGCGTCTTCTTGGCTAATTCCACCGCAGTGGCGGTGTCCCCGCGCTTGCGGAGCGCGATGACTTTCGCGAGCAGCGCGTCAAAGGAAAGCCCGTTGGCGATGAGCGCGCGGTCGGCAAGTTTCGCCGTTTCCCGCCAGTTTTTCTCCCGAAGCATGATCTTAGCCAAGAGCGAATA
>JAQWAM010000174.1 GCA_028707675.1 Kiritimatiellia bacterium
CGCTGCCGCTGCCGGAGGGCTTCGACTGGGACGCGTGGATAGGCCCGGGCCCCTTCCGCAATTATCACGCGGATCTTCATCCGCACGGCTGGCACCTCTGGCATGACTACGGTAACGGGTCAGTCGGCAACATGGCCTGCCATCTCATCGACCCCGCGTATTGGGCGCTTAAACTTCAGGCGCCGTCGGTGGTGGAAGTCGAGGACATGTACGGAGGCATCGACGGTGTCTGGCCGATCCGCACCCGCATCCGCTGGTATTTTCCCTCTCGGGAGGGCATGGCGCCCGTCAAGGTCTACTTCTATGACGGGCTTGCGGAGGGGCAGGAATACAGCGAGAAGACGGTGGGTAAACGCTTGCGGGCCTCAAACGCCGGGTCGAGTGGGACGGCGCGGCGATGCGCTGCACGAATCTGCCGGAACTGAACACGCATGTGAAAACAACCTATCGAGAGGGATGGAGTTTCTGATGTTTGACCCTTATTGCTTGCGGCGGCCATCGAGGTGCGCCGCCGCGACTGGTATCGTACGCACCGGTACGGCCGCCCTGCTGCTGCTTGTTGCCGTGTGCCCGGTGCGCGCGCTGGAGAAGGCGCCGCTGTCGTTCGACGCGCGAGCAGATTTCTATTCGGCGTACGTGTGGCGCGGCAAAGCGCTTGACAAACATGCCGTGATGCAGCCGCAGGTGACAACGACCTTTGACGCCAAAGAAGTCGGGGCGTTCTCGCTGAAGTTGTGGTCGAACTGGGATCTTTCGCAACGTTCGGGCGACTCCAAAGCCACCCGTACGGGCGGAGGGCTCAACGTGCTCAACTTAACGCCGTACTACACGAAGTGTTTCGGCCCGTTCGCATTTACCGTCGGCAATATCTTCTACACGTTTCCGGGCGACGGCTACCCGCAAAACTCGAAAAGCACTTATGAGCTGTACACTACATTGGCCTACAAGAATCCTGTCGCGACACCCTCGCTCGGCGTGTATTACGACTACCGCGGGGTCGGCGGGAGTTTTCTGGAGGACAATCCGGCCAAAGATTTGTATGCCCGTGCCGCGTTGGACAAGACCGTGCCGCTGAACGAGAGTCTTTCTGCCGGCGGGACGGTTCTGCTGGGATGGGGCGGCAGCCGTTACAATGCCGTGCGCTATTGTTCCGCCGGTGAAGGATTCGCCGACTACCAAATGTCATTCAAGCTGGCCTATGCGGTCACAGACGCCTTTTCAATCGGCGGCACCTTGGCTTATACGGGTTTGGTTGGCGGCGCCTGGGGGCTTGACCGCAACGACATCTCTCCTGACGAAATAGTATGGGGCGGGATAAATCTGCGTTTGCTGTTTTAGCAGCTAGTCTTTCAATTCCTCAAGTTCAGGTATGATGAGCGGGCATGCGCTCAAATCGACCCAATTGCCGATCGGTTATATATCGGTTTGACTATGGCGCGGGGGTCGGGTAAACTCTTATACCCTTACGTGATCTTTATCATTTGTAGCCGGAAGGAAGTGTTGAGGTGAGTGTCGTTCAACCGTTGCTTGGACTGCAGGAGATTGACAGCCGTATACGTGAAATGCAGCAGGAAATCCGTGACATCCCGCAGCGTCAGGCTCAGGAGCAGGAGCGTCTCAAGGGCGCCCGGGAGGCTCTTGAGCGTGCGCAGGCGGAAATGAAGAGCGCCCAGTTGCGAGTCAACGAAGCGGAATTGGAAGTGCAGGCCCGTCGCGAGAAAATACAGGGGCTGAAAAAAAACCAGGTCTTGCTTAAGACCAACAAGGAGTTCCAGATCTACAATCTGGAGATCGCCAAACTGGAGGGCGAGATCGATAACCACGAGGCCCGCCAGGTGGCGGCCATGGACGGCCTTATCCCTGTCAAACATCGTTTGGCCGAGGCCGAGGCCAAGCTGAAGGAGGAGCAGGAGGTTGTCGACAGTTACGTGGATGAGCTGAACGGGCGTTTGGCAGCAGTGAACGAAGCGCTGGCCGCGGTGGAGGCGGAGCGAGCCGAAGCGGTCAAGGGTGTTGATCCGAAAGCCTTGCTGTACTACGAGCGGCTGCGCACCAAGCGCTGGCCGGTGGTCGTGACCCTGCAGCAGGACGGGGTGTGCAACGGCTGCCACTTGGTGCAGCCGCCGTCTGTCGGGCAGATGGTGCGGCGCAAACAGGGGCTGGTGCCTTGTCAAATGTGCGGTCGCATCCTTTACGGTATTGAGTAGCGGCATTCCTTGGACGGAATGCTTTTTTTGTGTTCTGATTTGCGGTGGTCGCGGGGAGCGTGACCGGTCGCTCCTGCTTCGGCAGGGGAGGAAAGTCCGGACTCCGCAGGGCGAGAGGTCCGGCCGTCAAGGCCGGAGAGGCGCCGCCATATCGGCGCCGACGGAAAGTGCCACAGAAAATATACCGTCCCGCTTGTCGGGATAAGGGTGAAAAGGTGGTGTAAGAGACCACCGGGCAGGCGCGAGAGCGCCGCCGCACGGCAAACCCCCTCTGGAGCAAGATCAAATAGGGGGCCGAAGACGCGGCCCGTGTCGTTCCGGCCGATGAGGCCGGATAAGGTTCCGGGTAGATCGCTGAGATGAATGATCGGAGCCGCCCGCAAGGGCGGTGAACAGAATCCGGCTTATTCGCCTCCCTGCGGCCGCCGCATTTTTTTCACGACAGCAGGTCGGTGATCGCGCCGGCTGACCCTGCCGCCCGGATGGCGGCGGCGGCCCGGTTGTCCCTGAAGGCTTGGCGCACCATCTGGCGCAGCACTTTTTCAAGCGGGTCACCGGCTTCCAGTTCGCAGGGGTGGACACGGAGCCGGTCGGCGGATGGATCCAGCGTCAGCGACTGCTCGTCGTCGCGGTATGAGGCGAAAGCGGGATAAAACAGCAGCATGTTGTTGTCCGGAAACTTGGCGGTCAAGATCGCGGCCATTTTGTCTAGTGTGGGGGTCCACAGGAAGCTGTTCTGGCGTTCACCGAGCAGGACGGTCAGATCATCCGCGCGGATGTCCGCGAGCAGGCGTGCGCGGGCCTGCACCAGATTGAGAGATTCCACAAAGACGACTGGCGATTCAGGCCGGGCGTTTTCAAGACTTTCGCGCAGCGGTTCAGCCTGTTTTTCAGCCAGATAGGCGCGCAGTTCCGTCCCGATCTGTTGTGAAAGCCGCTTGACGTCGCCGAGCAGCAGGGGTAAATCGCCGCGCCGGTCAGATAGCGGAGGCAGCAGCAGGGAGTATGCGGCGCGCCGTGTTGAGCGGCCGCCGCAGGCGGCAGAAGACCAGTCTGGAGGGGCAGGCGTCGATCAGCCGTTCCATGACGCTGCCGAAGAGCCTGTCGCTGGGTGTGCGCGTGCCGCCCCAGCCGGCGACAGTGATCTCGACATGCAGCTCTTTTACTGTGCGCACGATGCCGTCGGGCGTGTTGACGCCTATGCGCACGGCCGGGGTGACGGGGGTGTCGGCCGATGCCGCGTAAGTGAGGCAGTCGGCCAGCAGTTTCTCGCCCCAGGCGATGCGTTCATCGGTGTCGCCGGTATCGCGCACCACGCTCAACGCGTTGATCGCGCCGGGACGGTCGGAGTCGCGCAGCAGGAAGGCCATCTCCAGCATTTTCATGGCCGAGGCCGGATTGGCCACGGGAACAAGGATGTTCTGGTGGCCGAAACTTGCGCGTTCAGGGGGTGGGCTCTGCGCGACCATGTGTCGTCCGTTGCGGTCGACCATCCACGCGCCGAGCGGGCAAGTGACCGCTATCATTGCGATGGCGCCATTCAAAACCGTCTCGTCGAAGATATTAAGGCTGTAGCCCACGAGCACGGCGGCGAGGGTGGCGGCGGCCTGCACGACGCTGAGACCGAACATCACATTGCGGGCAGCGCGCGCATAGCCGAACAGCTTTCCGGCCAGCCAGGCCGCCGCATACTTGGAGACCGCCACAGTCACGATCATAGTTATGCCGACCAGCCAACTGCGCGGATCCGAGAGGACCGCCGCGGGATCTAGCATCATGCCGACGGAGATCAGGAAAAACGGGATGAAGATGGTGTGGCCGGCGAATACGACACGGTTCATCAGGGCGCTGTGCTCGGGGATGAGGCGGTTGAAGGCCGCCCCTGCCAGGAAGGCGCCGATGATCGGCTCCATTTTGGCAAAATGCGAGAGGTAGGCGAAGCCGCAGACCGTAACCAGCACGAAGAGGAACTGCGCGCCGCCGGTTTCGGTGACGCTGTTGAAGAACCAGCGTGAAAGCACCGGTATGCCCCAGAGGATCAGTGCCACCAGAAAGGCCAGACCGATGCCGATATGCAGGAAGAAGCCGACGCTTAAGTCGTAGCCCTTGGCCATGTCGGCGATGACGGCCAGCACCAGCAGGGCCAGAGTGTCGGTTATGACGGTGGCGCCCACGCTGATGGCAACCGGCTCGCTGCGCGCGATGCCGAGGCGGCTGGCCGCCGGGTAGGCCAGCAGGGTATGGGAAGCGAGCATGCTGGCCAGCAGCATGGCGGCCGGCCAGCCGAACCCCAGCAGGTAATGTGCCGCGAGTGTGCCGCAAGCCTGCGGCACGGCAAAGGTCAGGAGGCCGAAGGTGATGCTGCGTCCGCGCGTCTTGGCGAAGCGGTGCAGGTCGATTTCCAGTCCGGCCAGGAACATGATGTAAAGCAGCCCGACGCTGCCGAAAAGAGTGACGGCGGTGTTGCGATCGAGCAGCCCCGCCCCGTTGGGGCCGAAAAGGGTTCCAGCCAAAAGCAGCATCACCATGTCCGGCACCTTCAGACGCTCGGCCAACAGCGGCATCGCCAGCATGATCAGGGCCAGCAGGGTGAACATAAGAATAGGGTCTGAGACCGGAGACATTATGAGTCCC
>JAQWAM010000175.1 GCA_028707675.1 Kiritimatiellia bacterium
GACAAGGTCTTCCAGTCCGGCGAGATAATCGAAATAGCTCTGGCCGATGTACTCGCTGAGCCGCTTGATCCGCGGGGCGCTGCCGCCCCGCACCTCGCTGTTGATCTTCGAGATGTTGAAGATGTTGATGTGGACATCGTGGCCCCAGTCCACTCCGGGAAGTTGATCGTCGCGCCGCACGCCGCGCCCGTCCTCGTAGGTGTCGCCGGTCACCACGAGTGGGGGATGAACGGCAAATTCGCCGATGCCCTTGAAGACATACTTCGGCGTGTTGGGCGTGAAATCGGCGATCAGCTTGTTGTAGATCGTCAGGTTCGGAGCCAGCACGAAGAAGTTGCGGATGCCCTCGGACTGGTAGAGGTAGGCGATGAATGCACCCATGAGCCGTGTTTTCCCGACGCCTGTGGCAATCGCGAAGCACAGCGATGGGAACTCCCGCTCGAAGTCATCGACCGCGGGAAACTCGCTCCGGATCGCCGTCAGCGCCGCGACCGGGTCGGCGTCCTTCGACAACTCGATGATCTCGCAGACCCGCGCCAGGATTTCGAGAGAGTTCCGCTGGGGCGGCCGGAGGCTGAGGCTCTTTCCGATAGCGTTGATGTGTTGAATGCTCATTCCCCCTTATCCTCCAATCGCTTCACGTCGCGGTCAAAATCGCTTTCGAAAGAGCGGTCCTGGATCACGCGGTACTTCTCGAATTCGCCCTCCGCAAACGACTGAGCGATTTCGGCCGAAACTTTGCCGGCATCTTGCAGGACATGGCGGTCGTCCATCTGCAGAAACAGGTCGAGCCGCTGGGCCCAATCCGCCATGGTCATCGGCATCCGGCGCTTGGCGCGCTCTTCGGCGAGGTCCAGATAGGCGTTGACGATGCGCCCCAGGGACTCCAGTTCCTCGCGGGTCAAGTAGTTCTTTGCCACAGTCACGTCCGGTTTCAGAATCTTTCCGTCCGGGGCATTCTCCCAGGTCGTCAGCCCCATGTGCTTTTTCTGGCTATCCGCCCGTTTCGTGATCAGTTCGGCGGCCGTGTGCCCGTGCACGGCGTAGTGCAGCTTGTTCTGCACCTTGGCGAAGAACTCGCGCGTGGTCGGCGCGTCCCTGTTGTAGTCCACACTTGTGGCATAGATGTCGGTGACCTTCTGGTAGAAACGGCGCTCGCTGAGCCGGATTTCCCGTATTTCCGCCAGAAGCCGCTCGAAGTAGTCCTCTCCGAGGAAGGTTCCGTTCTCCATGCGTTTCCGGTCAAGGACATACCCCCTGATCGCGAAATCGCTCAGAACGCGGGTTGCCCATTGGCGGAACTGGGTCGCCCGTGCCGAATTGACGCGGTACCCCACCGAAATGATCGCGTCGAGATTGTAGAAATTGGTCTCGTATCGCTTGCCATCCGAGGCAGTTATCCGGAATTTCCGGATAACTGCCTCCTGCTGCAACTCATTGGATGCGAATATATTCTGCAGGTGCTCGCTGACCGTCCTGATGTCCACGTCGAACAGGGCCGCCATTTGTTTCTGCGGCAACCAGATCGTTTCGTCCTCATAGCGAACCTCGATATTGTCGCCAGTCTTCGCGGTGAAAACGAGGAATTCGGCGGTCGAGTTGCGGATCATCGGTCTCGTGCCGATCTTCTTGCCTCCCTTGTCGTCTTGGCGATTCTTCATTTTAACCCCTCCAGATCGAAGAGCGTCGGCCCGGTATCCCTGCTTTTCCCCTTCCCAAACCGCCGCACCGGCTTCTTTTCGCCCTCATTCGTGTCCTTCGTGCCTTCGTGTGAGTCAATCTTCACCGGCAGGTTGCGAATCTCCAGCGAGTAGTCGTCGTGGCCCCACTCGCACTTCTTGAGGACTGCCTTCGGAATCTTCTTCACGAGCAGGTTTTCGAACTGCGTCACATCCGACCGATACGCACCGCAGCAGATCAGCAGGCTCCGATTCGGACCGACCTCGTCGTTCAGGTGGGTCAGCATGGCCTTGGTCATCATCTGGGTAGTGACGTAGATGTAGTGCGTCTCGGAACTTATTCCCTGCTGCCAGTACACATCCGGGTTGGGGGCAAACGTGAAGCCTTCCAGTTTGCACATCGCCTCGGCCAGCATCGCGGCGTTGAAGTCCGGGTTGATGACCGGATTCTCCCACTCGTCCTTTACGATCAGCGACGGCCCGAGTTTGTAGTATCGGAACCCGCCACCGCCCTTCCAATCGACCGCCTTGCTGATCCCGCCCCGGTCCTCGCCGCCTATCACCTTCTTCATGCGCGGAATGATGTGGGTGTGGCAGTGCTCGCCGAGTTCAACCATGATCCAGCGGCGACCCATCTTGTGGGCGACTGCTCCGGTCGTGCCGGAACCCGCGAAGGAGTCGAGAACCCAGTCGTTGCGATTGCTCGCCACCGTGATGATTTGCTGCAACAGCCTCTCCGGTTTTGGCGTTCCAAATGGTTCAGTATCCGGGAAAAGCTCAAGCATCTCCTTCTTGGAATCCTGGTTGCAACCGTATGTCTTATGGTCCCACCAAGTATCCGGCACAACTCCTTGCTGGACCTCCGTAAGAAACACCTTCAGGCGCGGAGACTTATCTCCTTTCGCCCCAAACCAAAGGCGGTTGTCTTTGCGCAAAGCCTCCGTCCTATCTGGCAGCCCGTTCCAATGCCTACCCGTCGGGGGCATGGCTTGGCCCCCAGCAGGCAGAGAGATTGGGTACCTATAAGCCTTGCGCTTTTCAGCATCTTCGGATTGAACAGAATAAGCCACGCTCTGCCACAGACCGCGCGGGTCATTATCGACATTCTTGAATGCCGATGTAGCAGCCTCACCCCGCTCCACAAGGTTGCGAGTCCACGACCTGATATCCTTAGCAAAGACCAAGATATGATCGTGGCTCCCTGAGATGAGTGCTTTATTCTTCTTCGCAAACACCTTCTGCCAAGCAATCGAAATGACAAAGTTCGCGCGACCAAACACCTCGTCACACAACACTTTCAGGTAATGGCATTCGTTGTCGTCAATTGTAATCCACAGTGATCCATCGTCACCGAGCAGTCGGCGAAGAATCTCTAGCCGATCATGCATGAGCGATAGCCAGACCGAATGTTCAACACCGTCGTCGTAGTGCTCAAATGCACTGCCCGTATTGTACGGCGGGTCGATGAAGATGCACTTGATCTTGTTGCTGAATTCCTGTTCGAGTGCCTTGAGGGCGAGGAGGTTGTCGCCGAAGATCAGCCGGTTGTCGAAGAGGTCGTTGTCAGTCACCCGCTGGGCGGCGTGATATGACTTCTCCGGGTTCTCGACCAGGATGCGCGGCTCCAGCTTTGGCCGGTTCTCCTTGCCAATCCAAGTCAGTTCCAGACGCGTGTTGCTTTTTGCCATATTCATTTCCTGTCGTTTTCCCAAATCGGGCAATCCATCCAGTTTTCCGGAAACCCCATGAAACGCAGCGGTAAATCCGGATGCTTGTCGATCAATGCGGTGAGGCGATCCCGCCACCGGCTTTGCGGCGCCACCTGTTTGAGCAGGTAGTACAGCACCGTCAGGATGCCGAACGTTCGCTCTCCGTCAACGGAAACGGGCGCATGCCATTCGGGATGCGTCGAGCCGTCCGGCATTACGGCACGGACACCGTACACGCGGTTCCAAAGCCGGGCGTGATGGGCGCAAATATTCCTGACCTGGTTCAGCGTCTTCAGCCAGGATCCCAGAACGGGGACGGTCAGTCCATAGCACTGAGCAACGTCCTTCTTGGCACGCGTGCGCAGCCCCATGAACAAAGCCAACATGTTGCCGAACGTCATCAGTTCGCAGGCCATCCAGAGCGGTAAATCGTGCTCCGTCGTATACTTGCCGAAATAGTGGCGGACATAGTCCTCCCGGCTGTTTTGGGCCTCGTTCCGCACTCTTTCCAGCAGCGTACGATGCGCTTCCACGGATATGCCAGGCAAGGTTCCTCGGTCAAGGTAGCCAAAGGGACCGTGCGCCAAAACGTGCTGATTGACGATCTGCGTGCGTAAGGCTACCTCGACACGCTCCACGGCATCCATCACCAGAAGGCGAAGCTGACGATCAAAAACATATCGATCCCAAACTTCCACGAGTGTTGTTCCGGGCATGAGCCTTTCTTCGGCATCTCCCGCGATGCGGAACGTGTACCAGTAGGCGCTGAGGCGGTAGTAATTGACGGCCTTCAGGCGCTCGACCAACAGACCCCGGTCGGCAGCCAAACCTCGCTCCAGAAGGCGATCAGCCTGCTCGGAAAACGTTATGGCCGCTTTCGTGTATCTCATGCGGCCCTCCCGAAAAACAAAAACCCACCAAATTTGAGCGTGTCCCGAAGGACAGAGGCTTGGCGGGTTTGCTGTCGATAAGGTATCACAATCCGGCTGTAAGTCAACCCCTGCCGCAAAGAATTTTTTTCACTGCTTCCGTACCGCTTCATGCCACCCTCCATCGGATTGTGAATAAGGCCTTTACATTGCTGGTATGCTTCAACTGCTTTTCGATCTTGCCGATCAGGTCTTCCCGTTGCTGGTCTATGGCGTCCTGGGCGTCGAATAGCTCGCGCCGCTTGCCGTTGCGGCGGCGTTCGAGATCGCGCAGTTGTTTCTGGTGGGCGAGCTTGTCTTGCAGCGATTGCGCCAGGGCCGCCGAGCGGCGCAACTCGCGAATCTGCTTGTCGAGATCCTTGATCTCGTGTTCGAGCGAGAGCTTCAGGTCTTCGCTCCAGCGGTCTAACTTCTGGACCTCTTCATCGAAGAATTGACCGTTGCGGGTGTCGATCTCGCCCAGGCGGGCTGCGACCTCGGCCTTTCGCTGTTCGGTCAGATCGGGCACGTCCGTGATCTCGG
>JAQWAM010000176.1 GCA_028707675.1 Kiritimatiellia bacterium
ACGCGTTTTTCCTTTTCAGCGTCAAGCTGTTTGACGCATCCGTCGCCCGGCAGAATGTGAATCCCAGAAGAATTTACTGTGTGGATCACGCGCTGGTCCGTTCCGTGGGCACGGGGATTCTGGTCAACTCCGGGCATCTGTTGGAGAACGTGGTCTTTTGTCACTTGCGCCGCGGCGGTGGAACCATCCATTACTACCGCACGGGAAGCGGACGGGAGGTTGACTTTATTTGGCGGGAGGGGGCGCGGCCCTGGCAGTTGCTTCAGGTGTGCGAGTCGCTCGTGCATCCCGAGACGCGGAACCGGGAGTTGGTCGCGCTTCGGGAGGCCATGCGCGAGCAGGGGCTGGGATGCGGTGTGATCGTCACACGGGAGGAGAGTGAGGCGTTGACGGTTGAAGAGGGCCGTATCAGCGTGATTCCCGTCTGGCAGTTCTTGCTGTCGTTCGCCGGATAGGTCGAAAGCGGCTAGCAAAAAGGCAAGGCAATAGCTTATGAGCAATACAGTCAGTTTCAGCGTGGAGGTTAATCCGCCGGACGCGCGGATCAGGGACTTCGGGAGCCTGAACGGCACGCATAGGACATCCCGCCGTACTTGGGCTTGAAGGCCAGAAGGTAGGCTGCGGGCAGCACCAGCAGGTTCAGCAGGGTCGCGCCGACCAGGCCGCCGAACTGTACCGTGGCCAAGGGCGCCAGCAGCTCCCCGCCGGGTTTGTCATAGGCCAGCACAATCGGCAAAAGACCCAGCACCGTGGTCAGCGAGGTCATGATGATCGGCACCATGCGCTCTAGCGAGCCGTGCATGACCGCCTCTTGTGCGCTCATGCCCGCCGCCTGCAGGTCGCGGTAGCGGTTCAGCAGCAGCAGCCCGTTGCGGATCACGAAGCCGGCCACGGTCACGAACCCGACCAGCGCGGCCACGGACAATACCGGCGCCACGTAGTCGCCGCTACCGAACAGCGCGCGCGTGTTGGCCGCCAGCGGCGCGGGATTAGCCAGATACACCGCCGCCACACCTCCGATCAGGCAAAGAGGCAGGTTCAACAGCACCAGCAAAGCGGCCTTGAAGCTGCGCAAAGAATAATTCAGAAGCAGTAGGATCGCCAGCAGCAACCCCAGTCCCAGCCATGTCAGACGGCGCGCGGCTGACTGCTGCGCCTCGTAGCTGCCGCCGTAGCTGACCGTGCAACCCAGCGCATGCACCACCGGATCGACATGCTTGCGCAGCGCCTTAACCAGATCGCCGACATTCGAGCCCGGCGCGACATTGCAGGAGATCAGCGCCTTGCGCCGGGCGTTGTCGCGCGCGATCAGATTCGAGGCGTCTTCACGAAACACGTCGGCCACCTCGTCCAGCCGCACGCGACCACCGCCCGGCGCTGCCAGCTTGAAGGCTGCCACGTCTTCTCGCCGTCCGCGTTGGCGTTCTTCCAGGCGCACGACGATGTCCCAGCGCCGCTGGTTGCGCGCGGCCTGTCCGACGAACAAGCCGCTGAAAGCCGCCGACACCTGTTCGCCTGCCTCGCGCAAGGTCAGGCCGGCGCGCGCCAAATCCTCCAGACGATAACGGATGCGCAGCGTGTCAACCATGATCTCGCGGTTGGCCCGCGCTTCGGCTACCTGCGGCAGAGTGTCGAGCACAGCTTTGACCTCCACGGCCGCGCGCCGCAAGGTCGCGAGATCGTCGCCATAAATATTGATCGCCAGCTCCGCCTCGGTGCCCGACAAGACCGAGCTGATGCGGTGCGCGATGGGATAGCCGATCATGGTTGCCACGCCCGGTATGGCGCCGATGACCTTGTTGATCTCCTGCCGTAGCCGCGCGGGATCGGCCCGCATGTCCACGCGCACCAGCATTTCCGAGGCGCTGACCGGCTCGGCGTGCTCGTCGCGTTCGGCGCGCCCCGTGCGCCGCGCCACGCTCAACACGCCGTCAATCTTCTGAATCTCGACCATGGCCTGACGGGTCGTCCTTTCGGTCTCATCCAACGATGTGCCCACCGGCGTGCTGACAAACACGGTGTAGCAGTCCTCATGAAACGGCGGCAGGAAACTTGTGCCGAATGTCGATGCCAGCCATAGCGTGCCAGCCGTCATAAGCGCCATCACCGCACACACCAGCCGGGCATGCCGCACGCAGAAGCAGAGCAGCGGACGGTAAACCGCCTTTAACACCCGCACCGAACCCGCTTCCGTTGTTTTATCCTTCGCCTTGCGACCACTCAGTGGCCGCAAGAAGAACCGCCGCTCGCTGAACATTAGCAGACACAAGACCGGCGTGACTGTCAGCGCCACCGCCAGCGAGGCCGTGAACACCAGCAGGTAGGCCGCGCCCAAAGGACGGAAGAACTGCCCCTCGATACCGTCAAGAAACAGCAGCGGCAGGAACACCAGCACTATGATCAGTGTCGAAAAGGAGACCGAGTTCAAAATCTCGCCGCAGGCCGCGCTGATGACTGCCGCGCGCGGCTGTTGCTCTGCGGCAGGGCGGCGGCTGTTCTCCAAAAGACGCCGCCAGGCTGTCTCAACAAAAATGATGGCGCTGTCAACCACATCGCCGACAGCTATCGCCAATCCGCCGAGGGTCATGATGTTGACGCCCAGCCCTAACACGGGGAAAAGCAGCGCGCCTAACGCCAGCGAAAGCGGCATGGCCAGCAGCGTGATCAGGGTGGTGCGCAAACGCAAAAGCGTCAACCCCAGCACGAACACGACAATCACCGCCGCATCGCGCACTATCCTGCGGCCGTTGCCGATCGAAATGTTGATGAAGTCGGCCTGGCGGTACGCTTTGCGGTGCAGGCTGACGCCTGCCGGCAGGCTGGCGGCCTCGAAATCATCCAGCGCCGCATCAATCCGGCGGGTCAGCCCCAGCGTGTTGCCGCCGGGCATCTTCTGCACGGAAAGCACCACCGCGTCGCGGTCGCCGAAGCCCGCCGAGCCGCGGCGCGGCGCGCCGCCCAGCTCGACTTCCGCAATCTGGCCGAGGCGCAGCGCGCCTGCCTGCCCCGGCACGACAACCCGGCGCAGCTCGTCGATGGTCTCCACGCGGGCGCCCTGGCGCAAAGGGATCTCACGGCCCTGCACATGCGGCAGATACCCCGCGCCTGCCATCGTGCCGGCGCCGCGCGCGGCCGCGATCACATCGTCGAGCGTCAACCCGTAAGCGGCCAGACGCTCCTGCGCGACATTGATCTGAAACTCCGGCAGTTGACCTCCAATCACCGTTATCTGACCGATCCCCGGTACCGACATCAGCAGATTGCGCAGTTCGAACTCCGCGAGCTGGCGCAGTTCCAGCGGCGACAGTGACCCGTCCAGAGATGTCAAGGCCAACAGCATGATCTCGCCGGTCACGGATACGAGCGGCGTGATCTCAGGCTCGACACCCTCCGGCAGGAACTGGCGTACGGCAGGCAGGCGTTCCGCCACGCTCCAGCGCGCGCGGAATAGATCCGTGCCCCACTCGAAATCGACCCAGACGAAGGAGAGTCCGCCGCCGGAGGAGGATCGCACAACCTTTACGCCCGGGATGCCGTTCATTGCCGACTCGAGCGGGATGGTGATGAACTGCTCGACCTCTTCCGCTGTCAGGCCGCCTGCTTCGGTCTGCACCACCACACGCGGCACCTTGAGTTCCGGAAAGACGTCCACCGGCAACTTGCGCGTCACCACGACCGCCGCCGCCAGCGCCGCCAGCATCACAGCCAGCGTCAGCCACGGATTCTTCAAACAAAAATCAACGATTCTTTTTAACATATAGTCTGCTCCCAATATGACTGGCGACGAGCGACTGGCGACGAGCGACAACTCGCGCACTTTAGAACTTTAGCACTTCTCTCAATGCTCTCCCTCGTGGAACTGACCGTCGGCATGGAAGTGGCCGACGGCGCGCTGTTGTGCGCCTTGCGCGGGCAAGGCCAGCTTCAGCGCTTGCGCGCCTGCCAGCACCACTGTTGAGCCGGCCTCGACACCCGTCACCTGCACCCAGTCGCCGTCGTTCGCACCCAGTTCTACCTCAAGCGCATAAAAACGGCCGGGGTCTTGTTTGTCTCGCGCGAACACGATGCTGCGCAGACCGTCCTCCACCACGCACGCCAGCGGCAGCGCGACGCTTTCCGCCCCGCTATCTGTTGTCACCACGCTCAAGACTCCCGCGCTGCCGGGCAAGGCCCATGCCGGCGGCGCGGGCAAGGCGAGATAGACCGGCCGCGTACGCGCCATGCTGTCTGCCGCCAAGCCCAGCTCGATCTTGCCATACGCCGCAGCCGCCTGAAGTTGGCTCAAAGGTTCCACGAAACCTTGCTGACCCGTGCGCACCAGCGCCATTTCGGACAGCACGCCGTCCGCCCGGAACCAGAGCCCGTCCGCCCGCGCCACGCGCGCGATTTCCGCGCCTGCTGTAACCCAGGCGCCGTTCTCGACCGCCACCGTCTCAACCAAACCCGCCTCGCGGGCCTCGAAGACGAGCAGACCTTCCGCTTCACGGCAAAATGACAA
The DNA here is from genome assembly GCA_028707675.1 of Kiritimatiellia bacterium. Lineage (GTDB taxonomy): Bacteria > Verrucomicrobiota > Kiritimatiellia > RFP12 > UBA1067 > JAQVQN01. The sequence goes on from JAQWAM010000176.1 coordinate 4,499, forward strand.
CACTGTCCGCAGCCCCTCCGCAGTGTTCTGCCGCGCGCTCTCGGCCCGCGCGGCTTCGGCCTCACGCGCGGCGAGCTGCTGTTCGAGTTCAGCGTTGCGCGCGCCAGTTTTCTGCAGCCGCGCCAACCGTTGAAGCAACGCCTCGGTCTCGGCCTTAACCAGCGCCAGCGCTGCCTCGGCCTCACGCGCCAAACCTTTCTTTTCCGCCCACTCCGGTGAACGCAGTGTGAACAACCGGTCGCCGGCGTTTACCTTTTGCGGCGGGCGCACGCACAGTTCGACGGCGCCGCTTAAAGCCGCGCCATAGACGCGCCGCGCCCCAGGCATCCATTC
>JAQWAM010000177.1 GCA_028707675.1 Kiritimatiellia bacterium
GGTGCCGCCGGAGATGATGTTGGCGCCGGTGGCGTCGCGGAACGCCTTGATCACGTCCGAGAGCGGGGTTTCGTCGAACGACATCGAGACGACCGCCTCTTGCGCGCCGGGCGCGTCGACCACGCGAACTGCCGGAACCGTCTGGGCGGCTGGCGCCGGATCGGCCGCAGGCGCTTCGGGCGCTTGTTCCTGCGCCCTTGCTGATGGTTGCGGGATCAGCAAAACGGCGGAAGCCGCGAGTGTGAATACCAATTCTGTAACTTTCATGTTTTTCTCCTGTTGTTTATCACTGAGCGTTTTTGTTTGCTTTTCCGGGGTGAAGCCGAAGCGCCTCCGCCTGTTTCAGTTCCAGCGGTTTGTCGGCGCCCTGCCCGACGGTCCAGACAAACCGCGTGTCGCGGTTTGTGATGATGACCGCATCGCCGATACCGTACATGTTCCGGTTAATCATGATTTGTACGCGTGTCTCGCCGGTGCCGGGCCGGGTCGAGCGGATGATGCCGCTGACCGACAGCGCTTTGAACGCCGTCTCCCATTCGCTCTGCGTGACCGGACGCACAGGGGGCGGCTCAGGTTTAGGCGGCGGCGCGGGCGGTTCCGGCTCGGGCGCCGCCATCGGCTCGGGTTTGGGCGGCTCGGGTTTGGGCGGCGCATAGTTTAAGGGCCAGAACGGATCGCGGACGGCTGCGCCGGGGGCGGCGGCCCGCGCTGCCGCAGACGCGAGCGCCAAAAGCGCCAAGACCGCCGCCAGCGGGCAGGCGCGGCATGAGTGACATTTCCGGGCGCCGGACGGCGCGCCGCACGCCATGTGCTCTTTTTCGATCTTCATGCCTTGTCCATTCGGGTTATTTGTCTTTTGATTTGGTGTCGGGCAGGCGTTTTTCTCCGACGGCCGGCCATTCGAAAGCGATCAGTGCCTTATGCTTTTCCGGCGTTTGGGGCTGCCCCAGGATTTTTATGCTGGAGAGCGTGGCCAGAGGCAAGGAGGTCTCCGTCAGCTTGACAAACGCCACGATCTGGGTGTATGCGCCGCGGCCGGTGAACTCGACCGGCTGGCGCGCGTAAAGTTGTTCCGGCTGCGGCGCCGGAAGGCGGATGGGCTGCGACGGCAGCTCTTTGACGCCGTCGATGATAAAGCCCGCCTCACGCGCAATCGGGTCGAGCAATTGCTTGCCGCGCATCGCGTAAGAGCCCAGCAGCGGCGTGAGCAGGCCGGCGGAGAGCAGTTTCTGATGTGCCGCGCGGACGGAATCGGTCTTCTGGCGCTGCCGGTCTGTGCCGCCGATGGCCGCCTGCATGGAGACGAGGCGGCTTTTCGCCTGCCCGATCTCCTTACGCGCGGCGTCCAGCCGGTCGCGCGCCGGCAGGATACCGAAGTAGATCAACGTCAGAGCCGCGATCATGGCGGCGGCGGAGATCATGACAGTGAGCCGGTACGGGTTGTGGCGGTCTTTCAGGATATCGAGGCTGATACTCATTCGAACCTCCTCGGGACGCAATCGCACTGGATTTCGAAGAGCAGGGTGTTGCGATTGCCCTGGCCGCGCGCGGCCTCTTGGCGGAAGGCTCCGGGCGGCACCGCCGCGCGGACGATCAGATTCGTGAAGTCAGGTTTGCGCAGTGCGGTCAGCAAACTGTCGACGGCATCAGCGGGCGCGTCGCCGCCGGCGCGCCCGGCCAGACGCAGCGAGACGCATTCAAAAGTGGAGGTCGGAGCCGCCGCTTTGACTCCGGGCATCGGCGCGGGGGCGGGCGGCGGGGCGGGCGGCGGCACATACAACTCGGTAATCTGGATGTCAGCCGGGACATGTTCCGGCAGACCGCTCAGCAGACCGCCGAAGCGGGTAAGCGCGTTTGTGTAGAAGCCGATCTGACGCAGCGAGGCCGAAAGTTCCTTTTCCTCGGCGCACAGAGATAGCACCGTCTGGTGCGAGCGGCTGAGGCTCTCGATCTCGGCGTTCACGGCGGCCAGCTTCTGGTTCGCGGCATGCGCGCGCGTCAGAGCCAGCATCCACCAGACCGCGAGCGCCGCCACCAACAGGAGACTCAATATAGGCAACATGACCCTGAGCCTGACCGGACTGGGGCTCAGGATCTCCTCTTTTCTGATCAGATTGAAATGCAGGGAGGCTTTCATGAGTGATCGTCCAGTACGGCGAAAGCGGCTCCGATCGCCGCCATGAATAACTGCCCGGTGCCGTCAGATGCCAGCGGGTGCGTGTCTGGCAGCACGGCAGACGGACTTCCGGAGAAGCTTTCCAGCGGGCGGCAAAGCGTCGGCGTCCGTCCCAGCATACGGTTGAAAAGGCTGGCCCAGTAACGGAACCCGGTCGGCAGACCGCAGATGAAAAAGTTCTCGACGGGGCAATCGCGCCGACGGGCCAGATAATCAACCGATATCTCGATTTGCCGCAAGAGCGGTCGCAGGACCGGCTCGATCATCGGGATCGGATCGACCAGGGTATCGTCGAGCACCGACTCCGCCATGGCCTCGTCAACGCGCATCTGCGCGCTGACCGCCTCGCGCACATGCCTGAAGCCGACAGGATGCTCGCGGTAGAGCACCAGCATGCTGTCCTGAAAGGCCGCCAACGCGGTGTACGAAGGGAACACCATCATAACGATGGCGTTACCGCCTGCTTTTTTGAAAGCGGGATTGTGCGAAAACCCGCTCATTGCGGCGGTCGATGCGATCTGGATCGAACATGCCGTCGGCCGGCGGCCTTCAGGAAACAGGCGCGCGGCCCAAGCCGCCTGGAATTCCGGCAGGCCGGCGGTCAGCGGCGGCAGATCAGGCGCGGTCGCGCGGCTCACGCTGCGCATCTGCGGGTCGCCGTTCTCGCCGTTCTCGCGGGTCTCGGCCGAGTGTCGCAAAAAAGCCTGTCCGGAATGTATGGCGAGCGCCGCGTGGGGCGCGCGGAAAGCGGTCGGCACTTGCCAACTGCCGGGAGTCGCCGCGGCCGCATCCTCGGGCGTAGCAGGCAGCTCGCCCGAAAGATCCAGAAAACCGCCCGCCACCAGATCGTCCACGCCATCCTTACGCGCAAGTCGTACCGCAGGGACTCCCTGCGGCAGACCAGCCCCCAAAACCATGCCCACCACATCTAGTACAGGCGCGGATTTTGACGCAATCTTGAGTTTTGATAAGTTGATACCCATGTCAAATGATTCAAAGCATAAAAAATGCCATGCTCTCTCATAACTTCAACGTTCGAACGTTAATTACCTTGGACTCGTCCCTGCCGGCGGGACGATCCTGCCCTATGACAGGCGACTGACGACCTGCGACTGGCGGCGGCAGGGGCGATTCGCCTGCCTGTGCGGATACGCCTGTCGCCTGTCGCGGGTCGCCTGTCACCGCCGCGCCCGCGGCCGACTTTTGCCAGGCTTGTGTTGGAGGGCGAGTGTCCTCACGAGCCGCGGACGGTTCGGCGAACCGTCCCCGCCGGCGGCGCTCCTGCCCGAGCGGGGCGCCTGTCGCCGCCGTGACCCGCCGCCGGCGCTTTTCTCGTTTTTGACAAACCGTTTTGCATAACAGCGAAAACCTCGGTCCGGCGCTTCGGTCAGGCCGTGTAGAGACACCTCGCGGTAACGGCATGATTTGTGCTAAACTAATTGGTGATGAAAACTAATGAAAAATCACAGACCATCAAGATAGACATCCGCTCGCTGGGCTACGGACGCGTGCCTGGTAAGGCGCGCGACGAGGCAGGCTCCAAAAAGGACTATTTCGACGCGCTGGACTATCGCTTTCTGTTCGAGCATGCTTATGACGCCATTCTGCTGGCGGACAGCGGGGGCAGGATTCTGGACGCAAACTCGCGGGCGACACGGTTTTTCGGTTATGTCGAGGAGGGGTTAGCCGGCATGCCGTTGCAGTCGCTGGTGGCCGGAGTCAATGAAAAACTGCTGGCGGACATACGCGAGGTAATCACCGAGGGGCGCTACATGCGGATTCAGGCCTTTGCCGTCCGCAAGGACGAAACCTTCACGGCAGTCGAGATCGTGGCCATGAGCAACAGCCCTAAAGGAAGGGAACCGGTGTGTTATCTGATCCGCGACATCCAGACCCGCTGGCAGGCCGAGCAGAAGCTGCTCTCGGCCTACCACGCCATGGACAACACCGACAGCGGCATCGGCATCGTGAACATGAACGGAGCCGTGTTGTACTCCAACCGCATGATGACGCGGCTGCTGGCCGGCGGCGACGAGCAGGAAGTCGTGGGCCAGATACTGGACACTTGGTTCGACCGCAAGACCGTGATCGCCCCGATGTTCGAAAAGATCGGACAGGGCGAGGCTTGGTCGGGCGAGCAGAGGGTTTTGAACCAGGGCGAGGAGGGGTGGCTGATGATTTCGGCGGTGCCGGACATCAACGAGGAGGAAGAGCTTTGCGGCATGGTCATATCCATACGCGACACTGCCGAGCGGCGCCGGGCGGAAATGGCCGAGAAGCAAGCCGAGCGCACCAAGGCCCTGATGGATAACATGGCTGACGCAAGCCACGCCTTGGGCCAGCCCGCGACAGTGCTGCTGAGCAGCCTCGAGATTCTTAAACTGGACAACGGCGCGGACGAGAACATGCGCCGCGAGATGATCGACCTGTGTTACGGGGCGGTCATACAACTGCGCGAGCAGTTGAACAGGATGAACGGGGCGGACAAGGGCCTGAAGGGTGCGATTCAATAAAGTTGCATCTCAGAAAGTCGTTAGTTAATTAGGTAATTAATGCATTAGTTCAGTAGGATACAATCACCAACGAGCTTGATTAGAAAGTG
>JAQWAM010000178.1 GCA_028707675.1 Kiritimatiellia bacterium
TGAACGGGTCAGGTCAGTCAGCCGCACGGTAACGGAGCACCCGTTAATGCCTTCCTCCCGCATAAAAACGTACGGCTTGGCTGCCGCGCCCACGCTTGTCTCTGAATAGGTGTTGAACCACAACAGTGGATCCCGCATAGAGGGCGTCGTTTGGTAATAAGCGTTAAAGTTCTGAAAAACTTCGGCATTGGTCTGCTCCAGGGCAGTTTGCGCTGACAGCCGGCATTTGGAGGCAGCCAGATAAGCGTCGGCCGAACGTGTCGCGCTGCTGAAATAACGCAATGCCCCGCCGACTATGATGCCGACAACCAGCAGGCAAGCAACCACCACCGGCAAAAAGAACCCGTCACACTTAGCTCTTGTTTTCATTTTTTGCGCGCCTCATCTGTTTAGTATTTGCGCATTGAATTGATTGCGCTGCTCATATTTCCTGCCGTTGATTTCAATCGCGACATCAAGGTTTACCTCGATAGTGCCGTTACTGGAAACCAGCGCAAAGACATCTTCAGACTGGATGGCAATTCTTCCCTTTGACATCCATCCCGGCCTGCCGCGGTCCAGCGCGAATTTACGGTCGTTGCCCCGGCGGAGGCGGTTCGGCTGGCCTTTGGCCGGCTTGAAGCGGACACTCCCCCCCCACCGGCCTTGATTGTCTTCAATCGTGATTTCGCTTTGACTGGCGCTCATCAGTCCGCCTTCGTCGGGGTTAAGGTTAAACAATATTTTTTCACGTAATTCGCGCGAATGCAATGTAAGCTCCATATCGGCCACTGCCGCTTCGTAAACCCTATGCGACGTGTACAACGCTACTGCCACCTGTGACATCACTAACGCCGCAATTGCCGTAACCATCAGCACTTCAGTGTATGTGAAGCCGCCTTTTTGTCTAATGCCGCGTTTGCAGGCCGGCCAAAAGAACACGGTTTTAAGCCTGCCGCGCAAGGAGAACGCGCTTATGGATTCAGCGGCAAAAGCCTTCTGTCTGTGGCAATGGCATGAGTGGCACATGTAACGAGTTCTTTCAGGGCGTGTTGCGGAACATGTTCCTGTCGACAATCCGGCGCTCAATCTGATAGACGGGCGCCGCCCCGTTGGTCGGATTCAGCCGAGCCCACCCGCCGCCGGGCAACGGCCACTGCACATCAGTCATGATGTTCCAGCGCGTGGGCGGCGTTCCTCCTGACGGCGCGACCCAATAAAAAGCGCTGGCATTCCTGTCTGAATAAGACCAGGCGCTTGTCTGTTCAGGCGGCACAGTGAACCATCTGGCTATGTTGGTCGGCGCGTTTTGCGAAAACCATTCGGTTTTCCGGTTGAACAAATCAAGCGCCAGATCATACGCGAACGCGTCAGCGGCCAACCTGCCCTTGATGTGCGCCGCATTCCTGCGGCAATACAACAACGCCTCCAGCATGGTCATAAAAAGCAGGAGCGCCAAAGAGGAAGCCATCATGCTCTCAACCAAGGTGAATCCCCGCCTTGAGCGGGAGACATGCGCAATTTCGCCAATATGCCGCATACCATCTCCACTTGTTTTGGTTTATGCGTATCCGCTAAATAAGGAAACAGCGGTCTGTGCGTTTAAACTTAAGATGCCTAATAATGTGTCTTCGGTCAAGCCCGTAAGCTGTCAGCGGCCGGTTGCAGCCGACACCTGAACCCTGGCGCCTGAACCCTTTAACCTTCCGCGATTCAACGTTGTTGAATCGCGCCCTCCGGCAACGCCCCGGCGTTTTTGTTTGCGGAGCGCGGCGGCATAGGCTAGAATTCGCACCTGCAACAAAGGCTTTTAAGCGCCGCCGGTCTGAAGACACGCGTGGTTGCGCGACCGGTCCGGCCGGAAACACAAAGGAGAAAATCATGGCGTATACGATCACGGAGAGTTGCGTGGCTTGCGGCCTCTGCAAAGAAGCTTGCCCGGTCGAGGCGATCAGCGAGGGCGATCCGATTTACACGATAGACCCGGACAAATGCATCGACTGCGGCGCGTGCGCGGGCGAGTGCCCGAATGACGCGATCGTGGCCGGCTGACCGACTGTGGACGGGGTGTGATTCAGTTCAGTTGAAACTGAATCACACCTGTCGGCCGCGACATTCATGCTTCACGCCGCCGCGGGGAAGCTGTATAGTTAAAACATGAAAAACTATATCGCCTCCGCATTCATGTTCTTGGCGGTGTGCGGCGGATGCAGGTTTGCCGGGCCGGAGGCCCCAAAACCTTTGGCGGAAGCCGCGCCGGTCGCTTTATTCACCGGCTACCACTGGAAGACTCTGTCCGGCCAGCCCGGCGGTCTCGGCAATGTGGACGGCAAAGGCGCGCAGGCGCGCTTCTGCCAGCCGCACGGGCTCTCCTTTGACGCGTCGGGCAACCTCTATGTGGCCGACTACTACAACTACGCCATACGCAAAATCGCGCCGGACGGCACGGTCACAACGCTGGCAGGCGCCGTGGGCCGGGCCGGCTGTGCGGACGGATCTGGCGGCGCGGCGCGTTTCGGCAAGATGGCCGGTCTGTTCGCTGACGCGTCGGGCAACGTGTACGCGGCTGACGCCGACAACCATGTGATCCGCAAGGTCGCGCCGGACGGACTGGTTACCACGCTGGCCGGATCGGCGGGCGAGCCCGGTTATGCTGACGGCAAGGGCGCGGCGGCCCGCTTCCGCGCGCCGCATGATGTGGCGGCGGACTCCAAGGGCAACGTGTACGTGGCCGACACAGGCAACCATCTGGTGCGCAAGATTAGCGCCGAAGGCGTGGTCAGCACACTGGCAGGTCAGATGGAAATCAAGGGCAACGTTCCGTCCGGGGGTTATGCCGACGGCAAGGGCTTGGCGGCGCGGTTCAGCGGACCGCGCGGCGTTGCGTTGGACAAGAACAACAACGTCTGTGTGGCGGACACTGATAACGCGGTTATACGACGCATCGCGCCTGACGGCGTCGTGACCACTCTGGCCGGCAAGGCGGGGCAGACCGGAAATGTCGGCGGCAAGGGCTCTGCGGCGCGCTTCAACTATCCGCAGAGTCTGGATTTCGCGCCGGACGGCAGCCTGTATGTCGCCGACATTTGGAACCGGGCTGTGCGCAAAGTTTCGCGCGACGGCGATGTCGAGACGGTCGCCGCGCTATCCGGCAAGGTTAGCTCCCCGCGCGGCGTGGCGCTCGACAAGGCCGGCAACCTGGCGGTGTCGGACACAGAGCTGCAGACCGTCAGCCTGCTGACGCCCGCGGGCGCTTTAGCGGCGCTGGCAGGCAGCGCCAGCCGCCACGGTCACGCGGACGGCAAAGGCGCCGAGGTATTGTTCAACCGGCCGACCGGCATCGCCGTCGACCGGCTCAAGAACCTGACGGTCGCGGACAACTTCAGCCATGTCATCCGGACGGTCGCGGCGGACGGAACGGTCAGAACCCTGGCCGGCAAAGCCGGGACGCAAGGGTTTGCCGACGGCAAAGGCGCGGCCGCGCTTTTCTTCTGGCCTGCGGGACTGGCGCGCGATGCCTACGGTGACATTTTCGTGGCTGACTGCGGCAACCACGCGATCCGCAAAGTTTCGCCGAATGGGGTTGTGACCACTCTGGCTGGAACGGGCGGCAGCGCGGGCAGCGCCGACGGGTTCGGCAGCCAGGCGCGCTTCTCTTCCCCCTCCGGTGTGGCGGTGGATGGTGGCGGCAACCTCTTCGTGGCTGACCGCGGCAACCACCTGATCCGCCGCGTCACGATTAAAGGCGAAGTTTCCACGCTGGCTGGCGGCGCGGGCAAGGCGGGCAGTGACGACGGGTTCGGCGAGTGGGCGCGTTTCAACAACCCCGGCGGGGCGGCGGTCGACTCCGCCGGCTATGTGTTCGTGGCCGATACGGGCAATCACACGATTCGCAAGATCGCTCCCGGCGGCGAGGTCACGACGCTGGCAGGCAAGGCCGGCATGGCGGGCAGTGTGGATGGACAGGGCGCAGCGGCGCGCTTTAACGGCCCTGCCGCTTTGTGGCTCGATGCCGACAACAACCTGCTGGCGGCTGACCGCGACAACCACATGATCCGAAAAATAACGCCGGCGGGGCTGGTGACGACTTTGGGCGGCATGCCTAACCGCATGAGCTGCGCCGACGGGTTCGGGAAGGACGCGCTTTTCGCGCAGCCGTCGGGGATCACCGCTGACGATGACGGGATTCTGTATGTGGCGGACGCCTGCAACAACCGCGTCGTCGCGGGCTTGCCCGGAAATGAGGCGGCGGTTTTCGCCGATGCTGCTGTTCAGGGTAAGGGCGTTGACGCCGCCGGTGCGCTTGAGGACGCGAGCGCGCCTTACGTGTGGGAAGTTTTCGCCGGCCAGCCGGGGGTACCCGGATCCGAGGACGGCAACGGGCAGGCGGCGCGTTTCAACGGGCCGCAAGGATTGGCTTTGGACGGGCGCGGCGACCTGTTCGTGGCGGACTGCAACGGCAATGTCATCCGCAAGGTCTCGGACGACGGCGAGGTCGCCACCCTGCACGGTACTGCCAACCGCATGACCGCGCCGGTCGGCATAGCTTGCCGCGGCAAAGGCCGCTGTTATGTCACAGACATGTCCCATGCGGTATGGCTGGTCATGCCCGACGGGACGATCCGGCGGTTGGCCGGGGAACCCGGCCGCGGCGGCTATGCCGACGGGCTTTGCGGGCAGGCGCGTTTCAACTATCTGCCCGGGGTGGCGGCGGATTCCAAGGGCAATGTTTTTCTGGCTGACCACAATAACCATATTTTGCGCAAGCTCGC
>JAQWAM010000179.1 GCA_028707675.1 Kiritimatiellia bacterium
GGCGGGCTTTGATGATGTGGTCGGTCAGGAGCATGTCACACGGACCTTGCGCAACGCCATCGAAGCAGGACGGGTTGCCCATGCCTATCTGTTTGTGGGGCCGCGGGGCATCGGCAAAACCTCGCTTGCGCGCATATTCGCCAGGGCTTTGAATTGCGAGAAGGGGCCGACTGTCAACCCCTGCGGCGTTTGCTGCATGTGCCGCGAGATAGCCGGGGGCAACGCTATTGACGTTCTGGAAATCGACGGCGCTTCAAATAACGGGGTCGATCAGGTGCGCGACCTGCGCGAACAATTGCAGTTCGCGCCGGCAAGCGGCCGTTTCAAGATCATCATCATCGATGAGGTCCACATGCTTTCGGCGGCGGCGTTCAATGCGTTGCTCAAGACACTCGAGGAGCCGCCGCCGCACGTCAAATTCATCTTCGCCACCACGGAAGGCGACAAAGTCCTGCCGACCGTGATCTCGCGCTGCCAGAGATTCGACCTGCGCCGCATACAGACCCCGCTGATCGTCGACCGGCTGCGTTTCATCTGCGAGGCCGAGAAGATAACAGCCGACAATGACGCTTTGCTGGCTGTGGCGCGCGGTGCCGAGGGCGGCATGCGCGACGCGCTGTCGTCGCTGGACCAGCTTATATCTTTTAAGGGCGACGTCCTTACGGAGGAGGATGTGCTGGCGGTTTTCGGATTGGTTTCCCGCAAGTCTCTTGAAAGTTTGGCTGAGGCGGTGCTCAAAGGCGACATGGCCGCGATCCTCAAGCTGGTGGCGGTCTTTGACGCCGCCGGCAAGGATATGCGCAGGCTGGTGGTTGAATTGATGGAGCATTTCCGTAATCTGCTGGTATATCAGTTTGTCGGCGAAGAGATGGCGAACCTCGATGTCACACAGGAACAAATCCGTGTGCTAAAGGAACAGGCGGTTCTGGCGGAACCGGCGCGGGTGATGCAGATAGCGGATCAGCTCGGTGAAATGGAGGGCAGGTTGCGCTTCGCGCTGTCCGTGCGTACCCTGATCGAGATGTCGCTGATACGCTGTGCTCGTTTGGCGCGGGCGGTGTCGCTGGAGACGGTTATGCGGCGTTTGCGGGAAATGCGCGCCAGTGAAAAGCGTGAGCCGGAAACTGCGAAGACAAAACATGATGCGGAAACGGCGGCGGCAAAGCCTGCGGCGGATCAAAGCGGGGCTTCATCCAAACTAGACCTTTACGCTGACCCGGCGCTGAAACATGTTCTAAAAGAGTTTGACGGAAGGGTACTGGAAGTCGATAACGCTGGCAGATAAAATTAACTGATTTTTCAATCGCCAGAAAGGATTAGCGAGGATGTATGGATACTAATAAACGTAAATTACTGTTGGTTGATGACGACCCCAGCCTGTTGACGACTCTGGGGGATTTTTTGCGGTTTGAGGGTTACGAGGTCATGTGCGCTGTCAGCGGGGAGGACGCTTTGGTCAAGATGCGCCCTTTCTGCCCTGATCTGGTGATTCTCGATATGGGCATGCCGGGTATGGGCGGCAAGGGTTTTCTCGACCGCATCACTAATCCGGACGGCAGCACATTGTATCCGGTTTTGGTGCTTACGGCGAAAGCGTCAATGGCTGAATTTTTCGCCAACAAGCAGATCGCCGGGTTTATCGCCAAACCGTGCGACCCGGCGGATCTGCTGCTGGAGGTCGGGCGCATCATTTTCGAGACCGCCAGCGATGTCGGGCGCGCGGCGTCGCTCCGCGAGGTGCGGCGTCTGGTCGTGGCGGATGGCGATCCCGATCTTTTGCAGACTATGGAACTTGAGTTCACGCGCATCGGCTTTGATGTCAGCACGGCCGCAGATGGCGCGGCGGCGTTGGAGACAACAGTCACTTGCAAGCCGGAAGCTTTGGTCATGCGGCTTGAGCTTGAGGGCATGAGCGCCGACGAGGTGGTGGCTACGCTTAAGCGCCTGCCCGGATCCCGCAATGTCAAGGTTCTGGTTTACGGCATCGATCTGCCGGAGGCGCAGTTGGAGCACGTGGCTAATCTTGAAATCGCGCAAAACCGCATGATCAAGGATCTTTCGGTGAATACCATCATTGACCGGACTCTGGCTGTGACCGGCGCTTGAGGCGAAAAATGTTCGTTTTTTTAGCTGCCGGGTGTGCCGGGGTCTGGTCTGCGCGTCAGGTCAGTGAAAGGGGGCTTTATGCGTTGTCCTAAATGCGGCCACTCGGATGACAAGGTTCTCGACAGCCGCTCGGCGCGTGAAGGCGCGTCAATCAGACGCAGACGCCAGTGCCTGGCCTGCGAGTACCGGTTCACGACTTACGAGGAGATCGTCAAGGACGAGCTGCGCGTGATCAAGCGCGACAACCGGCGTGAAGAGTTCAGCCGCCTAAAGCTGGAGAGGGGGCTGATGCGCGCCTGTGAGAAACGGCCGGTCAGCGCGGATCAGATACATGACCTTGTCGATCAGGTGATCGAAAGCTTCGAGGGCGAGAGCGAAGTGACTTCGGATCGGATCGGGCAGGCCGTGATGACGCGTCTGCACCGGCTCGATGATGTGGCCTATATACGCTTCGCGTCCGTCTACCGCCGTTTTGCGGATGTGAACCAGTTTTTTCAGGCGGTCAAGGACATGGTGGAGTCCTGAGCGTGACCTTACTGCCCGTTATGTACAAACTGACTGTCTACGTTCCCGAGTCGCATCTGGAGCGGGTCAAAGATGCGCTATTCCGCGCCGGCGCCGGACGTTACGAGGGGTATGATTGCTGTTGCTGGCAGGTCTTGGGGCAGGGACAGTTCCGGCCTTTGACCGGAAGCCATCCTTATTTTGGGGAAGTCGGGGCCGTTCAAGCGGTGCCGGAGTACCGTGTCGAGATGCTGTGCGCGGATGATCTGCGCGCGGATGTGGTCGCGGCTTTGAAAGCCGCGCACCCCTATGAGGTGCCCGCTTTCGATTTGACTCGGGTTGAGGTGTAACCCTGCCGTAAAGTTGTTTCGCGATCAACATTGAAAATGATTTGCAGTGGATGAGATGAAGCAAAAGATTAGTAGTGAAGATAAGGCACTCTGGCGGGAGCTTTACGGCCTGGCCAAGCGCATTGACGAACTCAATCCTTGGCAGTGGATGGATGTGGTAGACTGTTTCGGCATTAGCCTGCCGGATATGCGGGAGCCGTGTTTTGTCACATTCAATGGCGAGCCAGACAAGTGGCGCAATGTCAGAATGCTGCTGGGCTGGAAGGCGCTGTATGATTTCATGACCAAAATATCTGATAATGCCAGCGAGGGCGAACCCTGGTTGCTGGAGATCCGCATGATTGAGCTTGTTTTTGCAAATGACGGACTGATCTTTAAACACGAGCAGGATTTTCTGAAAAGTATGCGGATCAAAGTCAGCGCGGAGTTCAAAACTCCGGTTTTCCGTTCGATCATTCCCGGGTATCAACCGTGGTTGCCGGATCAGACGGAGCGCGCGCTCATCTCCACCGCGCTTTATCAGGCTTACGGCATGGCTATGCGGGTTGAGAATGATGCCATGTTGCTGAAAGAGCATTTGCCGGGGCAGGTTCTGATCAGGAAACAGGACAACGACGGCGAGTGGCAGGAAGCATGGGTGCCTATGCGGCAAATCGCGGACGAAGAGGTCGAGGTGAGCATAGCGTCAAACCTTTTGGGGGCTCTGAACAAAAAGCCTATGATACCTGTATCAATTCAGATAGATCTGGTCTTTATGCCGATGACGATCCAGCCGGGAGGGCAGAGGCCGCAGACCGCATATGTGCTGCTGGCGGTTGACACGGATAACGGGATGATCCTTTCCGGAGAGATCATGCAGGCCACGGAGGGAATCGCGGCCATGTGGGGGCAGGTGCCCGCGCGGCTGCTGGCGATTTTCAAGAAGTTGGGCGGATGTCCGGAGGTGATCGAGATCAAAAGCGACCGCATGGCCAATCTTCTGCGCCCGCTTGAAGAGTTCCTGCCTTTCAAAATGGTGCGCCGCGAACGTCTGGGCATGCTGGCGAAAGCCTTCGAAAGTCTGGGCGAACACATAGCGCGCGGAGAGCGGCAGGACTAGATGGGGTTGCATAGCACAGATAAGTTGCCGCGAAGAACGCTGGTGTTGCTGACAGCGGTTTGCCTTGCGGTCATAATTCCTTTTCTGGTCTGGGGTGACGCCTTGGACGCCGCCGCCGGAAGTTTGATCGGTCAGGCGCAGGAACGGCGCTTGCTGACAGGGCTGGCATTGACCGCTTTGCTGGCCGCGGACATCCTGCTGCCGGTGCCTTCCAGTCTGGTAAGCACGGCTTGCGGCATGACCCTTGGCTTTTTCGGAGGCACTGCGGCGTCTTTCATCGGCATGACAATCAGCGTGATCGGCGGATATCTGCTCGGGCGGTTTTCGGCCGCTTATGCCGAAAAGATGATCGGCAGCGCGGAGACCGGGATGCTGCGGCGTTTCCAGAAGCGCTACGGGGTTTTGCTGCTGCTGCTCATGCGCCCCGTGCCTGTGCTGGCCGAGGTTTCGGTGCTGTTCAGCGGGATATCGCGGCGCCCTTTTTTCATGGTGTTTGTAATGACCGCCCTAGGCAATCTGGCGGTTTCAGCGGCTTATGCGGCGGTCGGCGTCTGGGGCGAAATGTCTGATTCCTTTATTCCCGCGTTTTTGGCGTCGATAGCGCTCACGGGCCTGCTGATGTTGCTGACGCGTGTGGGCGGCGACAGGCGCGCGGGCGTTAGATTGAGATAGGCTTAAGGGTTGGGTATGAAGAAGAAC
>JAQWAM010000180.1 GCA_028707675.1 Kiritimatiellia bacterium
CCCCCATCTCGGGCTATTACAGCCGCCGCATAGCGGACGGTGTGCTGGACCCGCTCCACGCGCGCTGCCTCGCCCTTTCGGACGGTGAATCGCAGGCGCTCGTGTATGCCGTCGACAACCTCCAAACCCCGGACGCGGTGACCGGCGAGATCAAGGCCGAGATCACCCGCAAGACGGGCATCCCCGCCGAGGCGATCTTTATCGCTTGCTCGCATACGCATACGGGCCCCTCGGCCGCGCCGTCCGGCAGCGTCAACACGCTCCCCGAAGACGTGGAAACGATCCGTTTCTCGAACCGCATCCTCGCCTCGCGGTGCGCGGACGCAGGCGTACGGGCGCTCGAAGACCTCGCGCCCGCCAAGATCCTGCTCGGACGCGGCGAGGCCAAGGGCATCTCCTTCATACGCCGCTTCCGCATGAAGGACGGTACCACGCGCACCAACCCCGGCGTTAACAACCCTGAGGTCGAATGCGCTCTCGGAGAGCCTGACGAACAGGTGCAGCTCGTCCGTTTCGTGCGCGAGGGAAAGAAAGAGATCGCGCTCCTCAACTTCCAGTGCCATCCGGACGTCATCAGCGGCACAAAGTTCTCTGCCGACTGGCCGGGCCTTGCATGCACGTATCTCGAGGACGCTATGGGCAAAGGAATAGAAGCGCTCTTGATCAACGGCGCGCAGGGCGACACCAATCACATCCACCCGAAAATCGCTCCGGGCGAAATCGTTCCGAAACGCTATGAGATGTCGAAGCACATGGCCCGCACTATCGTCGGCGCCGCGCTCGCGGCGTGGGGAACTTGCGCGCCCGCGCCGTCCGGCAAGGTGCGCGCGGCGATGCCCGCGGTGAAGGTCTTCACGAACAAGGGCAAGCCCGAGGATATCCCCCTCGCCGAGAAGTACGTCAATTTGCACAAGTCGGGACGCGCCAGAGAGATTCCCGGTGTCGGCATGGAACGCACCGCCAACACCGCCGGAGCCTACCGCATCCTCGAACTCAAAGACGCCCCCGCTGAAACCGATCTGCGGGTTTCCGTGGTGACTGTCGGAACGACGCTCGCCTTTGGCGGTTTCCCGGGAGAGCCGTTCACATGGATGGGCACGGAGCTTAAAGCCAAATCGCCGTTCGCGATGACGATCCCCGCTTGCACCGTCAACGGTTCGCGCGGCTATTTCCCGGTGAAGTCCGCCTACGGCCCCGGCGGCTACGAAAACGCCACCAGCCGCTTCAAGGCGGGCACGGCCGAACGTCTCGTGGAAGGCGCACTGCTCAAGATGTCCGAGTTCCACAAAGCCGCCGCTCCAGACGCGGCAAGGAGTGTGCAAAAATGAAAATTAACCGGCGCGGATTCATGGCGCTTTCGGCGGCGGGCTGCGCGCTCGGGCCGCGGGTGTTCGCGGGAACCGGCCCGCGTCTCCGGGGTTTCACCGCAGCTCCGGATGTCGGCAAACCCTATCCCGGATGGAAACCGGGTGAAATGGATCTCCATTTCATCTACACCGGACGCGGCGAGAACGGCTTCTACATGATGCCCGACGGCACGACCGTCGTCAATGACACCGGCGACTACTGGCGGGAGAACGAGATACCGGACATCCCCTGGGCGCCGAGTCGCGACCTTCTGGGCGGCGAGGCCGTAGCGCGCTACATCCGCCGGCTGACGGACGCCAAGCGCCTCGACTACGCGCTGGTTTCGCATTGGCACTCGGATCACATCGGCACGCCCGGTCTCGGCTGCCGGCAGGCGGCGGACGGACGCAAAGTCTGCGGGCTCGCCCTGCTCGGCGAGAAGTTCGATTTCGGACGCGTCTATGATCACCAGTTCCCGAATGCCGGCCAATACGGCGGCGGCGACACGGAGGCCCGTCAGATGATCACAGACTGGGTCGCGGCCAAAAAGATTCCGCAGGAGCCTTTCCGCCCGGGCGCGCTCAACCAGATCCGGCTCATGCACGACTCCGCGGGCCGTTACCGCGACTCGTTCTCAATCCGCAACATCTGCGCCAACGCGGTCTGCTGGACCGGCCGTGGTGAAGAAGCCTTCGACCACGGGGCAGTCCACGCCAAGGCGACCGGCAAGGCGGCCATCAACCAGAACACGCTCTCGATGGGATTCGTCGTCCAATACGGCAAGTTCCGCTTCTGGGCCGGCGGCGACCTCTCGTGCGACCTCGCCGGGGCGGACGGCAAGCCCTTCAACTTCGAGGCGCTCGCCGGCGAACGCCTCGGCAGGGTACACGTCTGCAAGACGAACCACCACTCTTACAAGGACGCGATGACCAAGGAGTTCGTCGAGAAGGCCGCAGCGCAGGTCTACATCACCTGCGTGTGGTGCCCGCGTCACATCCAGGATTGCAACATGCGCTGGATGGGCTCGCGCGATCTCTATCCCGGCGACCGCGCGGTCTGCCCGAATTTCGTTCCCGAATGGCCAAAGCGGGAGTGGCCGGACGCCGCATGGTGGGGCGATATCACGCCCGGCGGGCACGTGGTCGTGAAGGTCGCCCCCGGCGGCGGTTCCTACAAGGTCTATCATCTCGAAGCCATGGACGAGTCTATGCGCGTCACCTCAGTGCGGGAATGGCAGTGCTGACGCGCCGCCTTTTAGCCCTCGCCGCGCTCGCAGCGGCGTTCTCCGCCGCCGGCAACGGCGCTTTCACGATCCGCAAGGCCAGCGGGAGCCTGCCTGAAATCGACGGCGTCATCGCCGCGCGCGAATATGACGAGAGCCTGAGGCTGGCCGGATTCCTGTCGGGTTCCGGCGGGCCGGTGTTGTCGCCGGGCAACGAGGGCTTCGTGACGTTCCTTTCCGACGGCACAACGCTCTTCGTAGCCTGGCGTGTGAAGGCGCGCAACATCGACATCGGCGGCGGGCTAAAGGCTAAGGCGACCGCGCGTGACGGGGCGGTATGGGACGATGACGGCGTAGAGCTGGTAGTTGAGAGCGAGGACTCCCCGGCCCGAGTCGCGCACTTCATCTTCAACCCGAACGGCGTTGCCTACGATTCGCTTTCCGAGGGCGGGCGCAAGGCGGACGTCAAATGGGATTGTCGCGGTCTCAAGGTCGCGAGCAAGGTGCTGCACGGATGGTGGGAGATCGAGGCCTCGATACCTCTCGGCAACATAGGAAAATTCGAGAAGGGGTTGTCGGTCAATGCCGCGCGTTCCGCGCCGGGAGAAGGCGCGGCGTCGCTCACAGCCTCAACGGACTACATCCGCGGGCCGAAGATCCGTCTCGAATGGCTTGAAAACGCGAGCGCGGTCGCCATCGCGTCCCTCGGCACACCGGCCGAGGGCGAGTGGCGTCCGGAAATCGCCATGACCGCCGGAGCCGCGGAAGCTTGTGTGCGGGCAGATATCCTGTTACACGCAATGAAGGACGACGGCAGCCGCGGGCCGACGCTGTTTTCCGATGGCAAGATCCTGCGGTCCGGCGAATCGCTGGCCGCCGCGTTCGACACGCGCTCGCGAGCGCTGATACGGGCCGAGTTGACGGCGCGCGACGCCAGAACCGGCGAAGTTCTGATGGAACGCGCCTTCGACGCCCGTCGCGGCGCGCGTTCGGCCGGCGTTCCCGCGTCAGCGGAGTTCGATCTGGGGGATCTCGGGGAAGTGGCGGTCTACCACTACCCCGGCCTGAACCGTGTCCGTTTCACGCTCCATCCGGCTCCCGGCAAGGGCGTCACGATGGCGCGGTGCAATCTTGACGGCCATGTCGTGCGCCTAGAAAAGCGGGGCGGAGCGTTCACGGCGATCATGCCGACCCCGACGAAAACGGGGAAATATCCGGTAGCTTTCACGGTGCGGTGCGATGACGGAGACCGGGAATTCAAGGACGTCTGGACGCTCGAGAAGCGCGTTTTCGAGTGGGAGGACAATTCCATCGGCAAGGACAAGATCGTACTGCCCCCGTTCAAGCCGATAACCGCGGACGGCAACGCGCTTTCCGTCCTCCTGCGCAAGTACGCGGTCGGCACCGCCGGGCTGCCTGAATCAATCATCGCTCTCGGCAAAGAGATACTCGCCGCGCCCGCTTATTACGAGGCGGTCGTGGAAGGCAAGCGGGTGCGTTTCACGGGCGGCGCGCCGCGGATCGAGGTGAAAGACGGCGGATACGCCGCGGCGGTGGTTGCGAGCGCCGCTGCGGAAGGCCTGTCACTGGAGAGCGTCGGAAGTTTCGAGTACGACGGCTTCCTCTGGAACGAGGTGACGATCAGGGGCGTCAAGGGGCGCAGCGTCGAGCGACTGTCGCTGGTGGTTACGCTCAAGGACGAGGAAGCGCCGCTCATGCACATCTGCACGACGGACTCGATCCGTCACAATCCAACGGGGGCGGTGCCGCCCGGCGAGGGTGTCGTGTGGGACGGGACAAAGCTTTACCGCAAGTCCGGCTTCATCGACGACATGTTCGCCCCGCAGGTGGTGCCTTACGTCTGGCTCGGCGCGGAACGCAGGGGGCTGAGTTGGTTCGTCAACAACACCGCCGGGATGCGTCTCGCCGCCGACAAGCCCTCCGTGAGGATCGTGCGCGGCAAGGGCGCGCTCCGGTTGGAGATCGACTTCGTGAACGAGCCCTCGCGGCTCGACGAGGGGCATGCATTCGCGTTCGGCTTCGAGGCTACGCCGGTTAAGAATGCGGACAAGTCGATGCGCAGACACTTCCAGACCGGCCCGGGTGATTGTCCTGAAGGCATGATCGCCCGTCAGGCGGTGAGCTTCCATGCGACTGGCTTCTGGAACAATTGGGCGCGGCGTC
>JAQWAM010000181.1 GCA_028707675.1 Kiritimatiellia bacterium
CCCCTCCCGAGGCCGCCGCTCCTGAGGCTGCCTCAAAAAAACCCGCTGAAGCCGCCGCTGCGGCCGCCGCGGAATGAACCTGTCGGCGCCCCTGCCCGTCAGGGGCGCGAACATCTCTAACAGTTTAACTTTAGGAGTTCACAATGGCTGATATAACCGTCTCTATGATCAATGACCTGCGCCAGCGCACCAACGCCGGCATGATGGATTGCAAGAAAGCCCTGACAGACACCGCAGGCGACATCGACGCCGCGATCAAGATCCTGCGCGAGAAAGGCCTGGCGATACAGGTCAAACGCGCCGACAAAGAGTCCAATCAGGGCATCGTCAAGGCTGTCGCCTCCGCCGACGGCAACACGATCGCCATGGCTGAAGTAAACACGGAGACCGACTTCGTGGCCAAAACCGACAACTTCAAGAATTTCGCCGAAGCCGTCACCCGCAAAGTGCTCGAGGGCGCGCAGGATATCGCCGAGACCATGCGCGAAGAGCTGATGACGATCGTCTCGCAGACCGGCGAGAACGTCAAAATCCGCCGCACCGCGCTCTATACGTTGAGCGGCACCGGCAAAGTGGCGTCCTACATCCACATGGGCGGCAAGGTCGGCGTGCTGGTCGAGGTCGGCTGCGGCAAGCCCGAAACCGTCGCCAGCGAGGCTTTCGGCGAGATGGTACACGACATCACGCTCCAGATCGCGGCCGCGGCCCCGCGTTACCTGACTTCGGACGAGGTGCCTGCAGATGCCATCGAGAACGAGAAAGAAATCGCCCGCAACAGCGACCGTTTCAAGGGCAAGCCCGCAAACATCGTGGAAAACGCCCTCAAAGGCATCGTGAACAAGTTCTTCTCCGAAGTCTGTCTGGTCAATCAGCCGTTCGTGAAAGAGCCGAAAACGACTGTCACCGACGTGGTCAAGGCCTGCGAGAAGACTACCGGCGACGCCATCGCCATCAAACGCTTCGCGCGTTTCCAGCTCGGGGCGTCCTGATAATGCCGCGGCCCGGTTAAGCCTTAGACGCAAACTGGCCGGGGCCTCACGCCCCGGCCTTTTTTATGGAGTTTCTCAAATGGCCAACAAGACACTGCCCTTCACTTTGGAGCAGCTTGAACGGATCGCGCAGGATCACCCCACCCCTTTCCACATTTATGACGAGAAGGGCATACGCGAGAACGCCCGGCGGCTGCGCTCGGCATTCGCTTGGAACCAGGGTTTCAAGGAGTATTTCGCAGTCAAGGCCTGCCCCAACCCGTACCTCATGAAACTGCTGATGCACGAGGATTTCGGCATGGATTGCAGCTCGCTGCCGGAACTGCTGCTGTCGGAACGGGTCGGCGCCTCCGGCGAGAACATCATGTTCACATCCAACGACACTCCCGCCGAAGAGTACATCGCGGCCAAAAGACTCGGCGCCGTCATCAACCTCGACGACATCTCGCACATCCCCTTCCTCGAGTCATGCGCCGGTTTGCCGGAGATGATCTGCCTGCGCTACAACCCCGGCCCGATCAAAGGCGGCAACGCGATCATCGGCCATCCCGAGCAGGCGAAATACGGCTTCACCCGCGACCAGCTGTTCGAAGGCTACCGCCATCTCAAGGATAAGGGAATCCGCCGCTTCGGACTGCACACCATGGTGGCATCCAACGAGCTTAACCCGCAGTATTTCATCGACACCGCTGAAATCCTGTTCGGACTCGCGGCGGAGATAGCGCAAAAGGTCGGCATAAACTTCGAGTTCATCAATTTGGGCGGCGGAATCGGCATCCCTTACCGTCCCGAACAGGAAGCGGTCGACCTGGCGTCAGTCAGTGACGGCGTGCGCCGGGCTTACGAGGAGCGGCTGCAGGGCAAAGGTCACCCCGGCCTTAAAATCTATCTGGAATGCGGACGCATGGTGACCGGACCCTACGGCTATCTGGTGTCCCGTGTGCGCCATATCAAGAAAACCTACAAGAACTATGCCGGCCTCGACTCTTGTATGGCAAACCTGATGCGCCCCGCGCTATACGGCGCCTACCACCATATCTCCGTGCCGGCCAAAGAGGATCAGCCTTGCGGCACTGTCTATGACGTCACCGGTTCGCTTTGCGAAAACAACGACAAGTTCGCCATCGACCGTTCACTGCCCGAGCTGGCGCCGGGCGACCTGGTCGTGATCCACGACGCGGGCGCGCACGGCCACGCCATGGGCTTCCAGTACAACGGCAAGCTGCGCTCTGCCGAGCTGCTGTTGCGCGAGGACGGCTCGGTGGTACGGATCAGAAGAGGCGAGACCCCGGAAGACTATTTCGCGACGCTTGATTTCGGCGCTTTGGCCGCCTTCAAGGTCTGAGCATATTGCGGCACCGGCTGCCCGGCCAATCACGCCGATCAGCCTGCTTGTCTCTCTCTTTCCCGGATCGCGATAAGCGCTTTCATCACGTTCCCCATTCCGCCCGCGCTGCCTTGCAGGCCGAAACCGTCATGCAACTGCCGGTACAGTCCGAAAAGTTCGCTGTAGACAGCGGCGCCGGCAGGATCGGGAATGTATACCTTGCCGCCCTCGCGGCATAGCTTTGACTGCGCCGACGCCATGTCCGGGAAGTGCCCGGCAGCGGCCGCGCCGAACATCGCCGACCCCAAAGCGCAGGTCTGGTCCGACGACGACACCTCCAGCGGCACGCCCAGCACATCGGCATAAATCTGCATCAGCAGCGGACTCTTGGACGCCAGCCCGCCGCAGGCCGTCACCTGCCGCACTTTGACTCCGTGCTCGATCACACGCCCGGTGATCATCTTCGCCCCGAAAGCTGTGGCCTCGACCAACGCCCGGTAAACCTCTGCCGCCGTGGTGCGCAGTGTCTGGCCGAGCAGCATCCCGGACAAACGCGGATCCTCCAGCAGGCAGCGGTTGCCGTTATTCCAGTCGAGCGCCAGCAGGCCGCTCTCACCAGGACGCAGCAGCGCGGCCCGCGCGTTCAACGCGGCGAATTTCTCGTCATTCGTGGTGCCCAAGCTTTGCGGCGCGAAATTGTTGACGAACCAGAGGAACAGGTCGCCGACCGCCGCCTGTCCAGCCTCGATTCCGTAATATCCGGGCAGCACGGAACCGTCCACGATACCGCAGACACCGGGTATCGCGCTGATGCGGCTGCCGTTGCCTGCCACCATCAGGTCACAGGCGCTCGTGCCCAGAATCTTGACCAGCACTCCCTCGCTACAGCCCGCGCCTACCGCGCCCATATGCGCGTCCAGCGCTCCCACCGCCACTACCGTACCCGCGCTCAGGCCGGTGCGCTCCGCCCACTCGGCGCAGACGGTTCCAACAGCCGCGTCCGAAGTGTACGCCTCGCCATAAAGCCTGCCGCGCAGCTCCGACAGCGCGGGATCGAGCGAATCGAGAAACTCCTCGTCCGGCAGGCCGCCCCACTCCCGGCTGAACATGGCCTTGTGACCGGCCGCGCACACGCTGCGGCGCAATCGCAAGGGATCGCGGCAGCCGGTCAGCACCGCCGGTATCCAGTCGCACAGTTCGACGAAGCTGTGCGCGGCCTTGTACACCTCCGGCGCCATGCGCAGACAGTGCCAGATTTTGGCCCAGAACCACTCCGAAGAATAAGTGCCGCCGCACACAGCCATGTATTGCGGTCGCGTCGCCCTAGCCTTTGCGGTGATCTCCGCAGCCTCGGCATGGCTGGTGTGATCCTTCCATAGCCAAGCGCAGGCGTCAAGATTGTCCTTGAACTCCCGCGACAGCGCCAGAGCCTGCGCCTCCCGGTCCACCGGCAGCGGCGTCGAACCGGTGGTATCCACGCCTACGCCGACAATCATCTCCGGACTGAACGCGGCGTCTGCCTCGCGCGCCTTGCCGATCGCCCGCTTGATGATTTCCTCCAAGCCCGCCAGATAATCCGCCGGATGCTGCCGCGCCAGATTCGGGTCGTGCCGGTCCGTCAACACACCCATCTCGCCCGACGGATAACAGAACACGTGCGACGCCAGCTCCTCGCCGCTGTCCAGATTGACAATCACCGAGCGGCACGAATTCGTGCCGTAATCCAACCCCATCGCATACTTCGCCTTCATCCTAATCCTTTAGTTTTGAGTCTATTGGCCAAAATCGAGTGCTTCCTATAATAAATCATCAATCGCTACTCGCCAATCGCTAATCGCCAATTACTCCGCTTCAGCGTGTTCGGTGCTGACGGCCAGTCCGTCTTCCGTGTATATATTAAAGTAGTAAACCGTCGCGCCTGCGGGCAACTCCGTCTCAACCATGCCTTTGTCCGGCACGTCAACCGGCACCGGTGTTGCTGACCACACCCGCTCCTGCCACTTGCCCCGGTCGGCGGTGTGGTTCAGCTCGGCCTTAACGACCAGCCTGCCGCCGCTGACGAAATGCGCCCTGACCTTCAGCCCTTCTCGCTTCACCTCCGTGAAACGTGGCAACCGGCGTTCGCCCCGCGTCATCTCCTCGGCGAAAGCCAGTATCTCGGCCGGATTCTCGCCCGCCGCGCCGTGCCCGTGCGGCATGCGCAACCGCATAATTTCCTTATCATCCACCACCGCCTTTCATTAATAAAATCCCTTCCGGAACTGCTCAGGAGTGATAATCGGGCAAGTCTTGAAACCGCGGACCGAGAGCAGGCCGACGTCACCGGTCACCAAATAATCCACGCATCCCTGAGCGGCAAGGGCCAGAAACATGTCGTCGGCCGGATCACGGCATGCCGGCAGTGCAGCTAAACCTTGCACGGCCACCGTTTCCG
>JAQWAM010000182.1 GCA_028707675.1 Kiritimatiellia bacterium
GACCCGCAGCGTGTTGCAGCACGGCGCGGCGCCGCGCCAGGCGTCGAGGGTCGAAAGCGCGAGCATCATGCCCAAAGGCTAGCTGTTGCGCGGATGGTTGAGGTCCTTGTAGCGGACTTCCGTGATATCGCCCGCCGCGCCCTGCAGGAACAGCGAGAGGAAGCCCTCTCCCAGCGTGCGGTCGATCACGCTGGAGGCGAAGCCCGGCAGCTCGGCGGTGACACCGCCGCCGGAGGCGCCGCAGTAGGGGTGCGCGGTGAAAGCGTACACCAGCGCGAAGGGAGAGCCGTCCGGCGTGTCCAGGCGCAGTACGCCCACATCCGGGTCGATGGGGCCGACGCCCGCCACCTCGTGGTCAGGCGGCGAGGGGTTGGCGTGCCGTTCGGTCCAAGCGCTGCCGTCCTTGATGCGGATGCGGCGGTTCATGGTGATGCGGGTTTCCGCGCCTTTGCCCACGCTGGCGGTGACCGGCCGCATTGCGGCGCAAGCCTGCCTGACGGCATCGGCGGCGCGCTCGACCAGATCGTCGCAAAGCTGGCCGCCGACAAGATGCGTGTGCGACGCGTTCACCAGGACGCGCGCGCCAGGAATGCCCAGTTCGGATTCTATGCGCGCTCGGACTTCGGGCAGAAACGAGTCCGGCACCTCATAAATGCCGCCGATCGCGATCACGTCCATGGACAGGATGGCGACGCGCGTGTCGCCGTTGTCGAGAACCAGCGCCCGCGCGAAAAGCGGATCATGGATGCGGATGCCCTCCTGCTTGTCCAAGCCGAGAGAGGCGCGGATGGCGACGTCGCCCTGTATCGCGCCGACGTCGCGCCGCGTTATGTCGCAGATGCCTTTCCCCGCCATCAGGGAATCCTGTACGGAATGATTATTCATCGCTGCTTCCTCCATTTGTTGAGAATCATACATGGCCGTAGCCGGATTTAAACTGTGGCGATATCGTTCCTCGCCCGTTTTTTCAGCAGGGAGTCAAACGACGCGATCGCGACGAGGCACGCCACCGCAAGGATCGGGATGGCCACGAACACCGCCGTATAGCTGCCGGTGCGGTCCACGCATTTGCCGATGTACGGGTTCACCAAAGCCGACAGCACATTGCCGAACATCCCCAAAATGCCGGAAACCAAGCCGACATTATTAAAAGACAGCGCCTGTATGCAGGCCGTGTAGTTGACCATGATGGCCGTCACGCCGAAACCGGCCATCCCCAGCAGGCCGATGCCGATCCAGGGATTTGGGATATGCGTTAGCAGAGCAACGGGGGCGATCAGCGCCGCGGCCAGCGCGAGTGTCGCGGCGCGGGCCGCGGGCAGTCCCCAGCCGCGGCTGGCCAGGAATTTGACCAGGCCGCCGCCGAGCAGGTTGCCGACGTCGGCGCCCAGAAAAATGGGGATGGTGACAACGCCCGCCGCGAAAACCGAGAATCCGCGCTGGTCGTGCATGTACTTAGGAATCCACTCGTTGAGAAAGTACCAGCTCGGATTGATGCAGGCAGAAACGAGCATGAGCAGCCAGAAAGCGGGATGCATCAACACCTCGCGGCAGAAACGGCCGACGGCCTCGCGGCGTGTTGCGGGCGCGGTCTGAACTCCGGCCGCGTCCGACGGTTGACCGGAACGGGCTACAGCGGCATGGGCCTTGCTGCCTTTTTTTGTCGAGGCGTACCACATGGCGATCCAGAAGAACCCGGCCGCGCCGACAATCAAGAAAGCGCCGCGCCAGCCGAACTGCAGGGCGAGCGGAGTGATGATAAGCGAAGCGGTCAGCGACCCGACCGCCGCGCCGCTGTTGAATATCCCGTTGGCCAGCGCGCGGTCCTGCGGCGGCATGGCATTGGCGACTATGCGCGTCGCGCAGGGGAAGTTGAAGGCCTCGCCCACGCCGAGCGCCGCGCGGGTGAAAAGCAGCTGCTTGAAACTGAAAACGACAGCCGCGGCGGCTCCGGCCAGAGACCAGAAGCCGACCGCCAGCGCATAGGTCAGGCGCATGGCGAGGTGATCGGCCATGAAACCGGCTGGCACGTGGATGATCGCGTAAGTCAGGCGGAAAGCGGAAATCAGACGCCCGTATTGCTCGTTAGTCAGGTTGAACTCTTCGCAGATCATTGGAGCGCAAAGCGCGATGGTCTGCCGGTTCAGGTAGGTCAGCAGCGTGGCGAAAAAGAGCACGATCGTCAGCCACCACTTCCACATGCCGGGCTTGCGGAAAAAGCGTTCTATGATGTTCATGCTTTGGCTCCGGGACGCGCGCTGTCGCGCCGCCTCTGGCGCAGGCGCGCCAGTTGCGCGTCATACCAAACCTTGCAGCGGCAGGCGGCGGCGTCCGGATCGGCTGTGTCGCCCCAGCCCAGCTCAGCAGTCAAGAAACCCTTGTAACGCGCTTGGTCCAGCGCTGTCAGGAACGGTTCAAAACATATGCCGCCGTCGCCCGGCACCTTGTGGTCGTCCGAGTTGCCATGGTTGTCGTCAAGGTGGATGTGGTAAGGAATGCCTTCAAGCAGGCGCAGGCAATCGGACAGGGACTCTTTGTTGACAAAGCAATGCCCGGTGTCCATCACGATGCCCAGATTTTCGAGGCTAAAGTCATGCATGAAGCGCACGCCCTCTTCCACGGTCATGACCAGATCGGACTCCAAGCGGTGTGCGGGTTCCAGATAGAGTGACATTTTCTCGGCGCGCGCGAAAGCGAGCAACGCGCGAGCGCTCTCGGCCAGAGCCTGCCGGCCGTTTTCGTAGCCTTGCCCGAACAGCGTGTGGCCGGGACAGATGCTGACATTGCGGCAGCCGAACAGCTTGGCCGCAGCCATGCTTTTCTTGATATACGCGACACTGGCAGAGCGCACATGCCCGCACGGACTGCACAGGCAGGTGGGGTAGCGGAACTGCGCCGGGATGAAGGCCGAGAAAGCGACGCCCTTGCGTTCGGCCAGCGCCCGCAGGCGCCGCGCCTCCTTGGGTGTGATGTCGTCGCAATAGGCGTGGGGCCGCCCGCCCCAAAGCTCAACCCCGTCGTAACCCAGATCCGCCACCCGCCGGATGGTTTCATCCAGCGCATAATTAACATAGACAAACGTGGAGAGGCTTAGTTTCATAGCTGTGTTCCAAGAGTTTGTGAGTGTGTGAATTTGCCGGTATGCGGATACTTTTGGCACCTTTTTTCGTTGGCCGCGACGCATTACGCCTGCTCGATCAAATCCTCCAGCATGCGTTTCATCTTGACCGCCTCGGACATGATCCGCGGCACGCCGCTGATGTCGACCACCAGATTGCCCTTGTAGCCGACCTGCTTCAGCATGCCGATGACTTTCGGGAAGTTGATGTTGCCTTTTCCCGGAACGTTATGGTAGGCCTGAGTGCCGTCATTGTCCGAGAGGTGGATCAGCTTCAGATATTTTTTGCCGAACTTGAGGATGCCCATCTCCAGATACTCTTTGGTCGCGTGAATGTGCGCCACATCAAACACCACTCCCATGTTTTTTCTCCGGCATGCCTCGAAGATGCCGATCAGGCCGTCGGCGGAAGAGAGGAAATCGCCTGCCCGCAGCTCCACGGCGAAGTCAAGCTTGCGCCGGGCCGCGGCGTCCGCGCAGCGGCTGAGCTGCCGGATCACCACATTGCGGAAAGTTGACCACTTGAAGCCATCCGGAATCTTCACCTCCACAGGCGGCCCGCCGCGGTAGAGCGCCGTGCGCTCTTCCGGTATCAGTTCAGGCGGCAGGTAGAAGCACAAAGTCGCCAATTTGGCGCCCATGGCCTGGATCATGCCGCAAATCCGCTCGAACTCCGCGGCGGATGCCTTCTGGACGGCGGGGTCGAGCGAAAACATCTCGTAGGCCACGCACATGATGCTCGGAACCCTGACCTTCTGTTCCTTGCTTCGGGCGATCACCTCATCCCACCTTTCGGCGTATTCCCGGTTGCCCGTTTCAATTTCCATTTCAAGCGCGTCGAAGCCCGCGTCGCCGACCTCTTTGATGACCTTCAGCAGATTGTCAACGCTCGGCGGCAGGCCGTATTTGGTGATGGGGATCGTGAAACCGCAGATAACTTTCATGTGATCGCTTCCTTCGTTGTGGTTAGTGTGTGAAAAATGAACGCGTGTCATCGTGTACTTACCCGTGCCTCGCGGAAAGCCTCGACGACCTTCCGTTTGCGCATGCCGCGGACTTCGAGATAGCGCAGCTTGTCCAGAGGCAGCGTCAGCTTGCCGTTTTCCTTTGGCGGCGCTTCGGGCTTGCCGAACTGATCCATCAGCGCGGCGCGCTCCGGCGGCAAGGCCACTTCCAGCGTGCCCTCGCCGTAAGGATGCCAGTAGACGACATACACTTTTCGTTTACGTTCAAAGACAAACGCGCGGACTGCCGCAGAGCCGCACGCCGCCTCATGAATCTGGTCAAACGGCACGATCTCAATGTTGCCCTCCGCGTCCAGCAGCGCGTGGTGCTCTTGGTCCGGATCACGCAGGGTTTCTTTCTGCTCCGGCGTGAGGGTGCCGTTCACGCGCAATTCCTCCCAACGGCGCAGGGCCTCGAGATTGTCCGGTGTCCGCGGATGTTTCGCCATATTTCCGGGATTGCCGCGCAACGAGATGGGGCAATCCCAAGCCAATGCCCGGCTGCTTACATACTCCAGAATGTCCGGCTGTGTGCCTGGCGCGGAGCTTGAAGGCGGCACATACGGTATCCAGCCAAAATTGATGCTGGTGAAATCGAGCGCTACCTGTGCGGCTTCCC